>NZ_JAMYOM010000010.1:0-212511 GCF_040319805.1 Mesorhizobium sp. M0848
CCCTGCACCCCCCAGCCGCGGGGGTCGGGTCCGCCGCCCCCCCCGCCCCCCCCCGCCGGGCCCCCCGCGCCGGCGTCTGGGGGGCGCGGCCCGCACGGCTGGGCGGCACGCTCGAAACGCGGTCGCGACGCGGCGAAACCGTGCTGGCCCTGCATGTGCCCGCCGACGCAATTCCAGGAATGGCATGAACGGTTTTCCGCTCGCACTCACGTGAAAACGAGGAGATAGGCGGTTCGACATTGCCGCAGGCGACGAACCGCCTTGAGCCCGGCATAGCTAGTTTCAACGATATCGCGAGCCGGGCTTTCGCGGGATGCTGCAGGCTGGAGAGATTCCAGCGCAATCGGGTTGTGCCGGACACGATGGGATTGACATGGGCCGGAAAGAAACCACTGAACTCATCAAGAAGGGTAAGGAAAAGATCCTGCGCCTGGGAGCCCCGCTTGCCGTCTCGCAACCGATACATCGGATGCCGCCACGCAATCTCGCCCGTCCTCGGCAAGCTAATGGTCCACTAGTGGCCCTTCTGACCCGTCTTCTATGCGCGAGCGCGCTGGGGGCCGCCATGGCTGCACCGGTCCTGCTGACGTTCTCGCCATCTGTGGCACGGGCGGATGGCGGCGCGGGTGCTAGTGGCGCGGCCGGAGGGCAAGGATACACCGGCGCCAATGGAAGCGACAGTACAGGTACGGGCGGCGGTGGCGGCGGCGCCGCCGGCGGGGGTGACGGCGGAAAAGGTGGGGACGGTGCCCAAGGCGGAGCCGGAGGCGCCGGTGACCTCGGCAGCGGCACGACCACCGGCGATGGTGGCGCCGGCAGCGGCGTCTTTGGCAGTGGAGGGGGGGCGGAGCCGCCGGTGCCGATGGTGGAGGAGGTGGTGCAAGCGGCGTTGCCAGCGGCGCTTTCCTGACATTGAGCGGCTACGATGGACAAGGTGTTGCAGGCGGAAACCCGGGTGGCTCGGGGGGGGGCGGCGGGAGGTGGCGGGGGTGGCGGAGGCAACGGCAATGGGGCTGGCACTTCAGCGATCTCGATCGGTTCAACCGACCTGCTCCTGGGTGGCGGCGGCGGCGGTGGCGCTCTCGGCTATACTACAAGCAACAACGGCGCGCTGACGTTTGGCGGCGGCGGCGGCGGGGCCGGTGGCTATGGGGCTATCGTGACGGGCGGCGGCTTGCAAAACACCAACAGCGGGACGATCAGCGGCGGCGGCGGCGGTGGCGGCCCTGGCAGCAAGGCTGGCGCAGGAAATGGTGGTGATGGAGGCGTTGGCATCATCTTCACCAATGGCGGAGAAACCTTCACCAACAGCGGCACCGTTGCGGCCGGCGGCGGCGGTGGCGCCAGCTTCAGCTTCAGCGACGATATTCTAACCGCCGGGCCCGGAGGCAATGGCGGCGTTGGCGTGATCTTTGCCGGCGGCGGCGCCACCTTGATCAACAACGGCGTGATTCAAGGTGGCAATGGCGGCGGTGGGGGCGGCAGTGGGGTTGGAAGCACGGCCGTAGGCGGCTTCGGCGGTAATGGTATCGTCATGTCGGGTGGCGGCACGATCGAAAACCGCGGCACTATCCAAGGCGGTGCCGGGGGCTTTTCCGGCAGCAACAACGGATCCGCGAATCGCACAATTGGAGGATATGCCATTATCGGAGCCGGCCTGACCGTGACCAACAGCGGCACCATCGCCGCAGGTCCTGGGCGCCTCCCTAGCATCCAGTTCACCGGCGGCGTCAACGCGCTGGAACTGCGGGCAGGCTCGGTGATTACCGGCGCTGTGTGGGCGTTCAGCGCGGCCGACACGTTGAGGCTCGGCGGAAACGTCGACAGCAGCTTCGACGTCTCCACGATCGGGCGGCAATACCGGGATTTCGGCATCTACGAAAAGACCGGCACCGGCACATGGACCTTGAACGGCAGCACCAGTGAGGTGACGTCGTGGACCATCGGCCAGGGCACGTTGTCGGTGTGGTTGGACGCCCATCTCGGAGCCGCCTCGGGCGCCCTGACATTCGACGGCGGCGTGCTGCGGGTCATGAGCACTATGTTCACCGCCACCAGCCGCACGATCAACTGGGGCCCCGGGGGCGGCGGCTTCGACATCGCCGACAGCGCCAACAACTTCACCGTGAGCCAGGCACTGACGGGCCAAGGGGGGCTCACCAAGCTCGGCGCCGGAACCCTGACGCTGACCGGCATCAACACCTATTCCGGCGGCACCGTCGTCAACGGCGGCACGTTGAGGATCGGCGGCGACTGGGCGCTGGGCGATGTCTCGGGCGCCCTGACCTTGAACGGCGGCGCGCTGCAGGTGACGGGCAGTCCCCTCAATTTCACGCTGGAGCGCCAGGTAATCCTCGGCGCCAATGGCGGTACCTTCGATGTCGGCGCCGGCAAGAACCTGATCCTCGACGGCGTGGTTTCGGGTGACGGGCAACTCGCCAAGACCAGTTCCGGCACGCTGACGCTGAACAGCGCCAACAGCTATTCGGGCGGCACGGCGGTGCGCGGCGGCGGCCTTGTCGTGGCGGCGACAGGTGCGCTCGGCGACGGGCCGGTCACGATAAACTCGAACGGAAGCGGGGGATGGGCCAAGCTCTATTTCTCGGGCAACGACGCCGCCAATCCGGTCAGCGCCCAGGATCTCTCGATCACCGTCGGGTCAGGCGACCTCAACTTCCAGCGCAATGCGACGGCGGGCGCGGCCACCATCGTCCTGGCGAAGGACGGCTACGGCGGGCTCAATTTCAGCACTGGAACCGATGCCGGCACGGCCAGCATCACCAATCAGGGCGGCGGCTTCGTCGCCTTCACGGGGGCAAGCGCCGCCAACGCGACCATCGTCAATGACGGCCTGGGCATACCGTATTATTTCAGCCGGACAACCTTCGACGGCGATTATTCGAGCAATGTGTCTTCCTCCGCCGGAGAGGCCACGATAACCAACCGGAATGGCGGCTCGACCGTTTTTTACGGACATTCGGACGGCGGAACCGCGACGCTGGTCAACGAGGCCGGCGGCACGCTCGATTTCCAGGGATCGTCGCAGGCGCAGGACGCTACCGTCGTCAACGGCGCCGGCGGCAGCGTGCTGGTGCGCTTCCGGGACCAGGACTCGGTGCTCGATGTCGGCTCGCTGTCGGGCGACGGAGCCATACAAATCGACGATTCACAGCTTTCGCTCGGCGCGCTCGGTCATGACGACGTCATCGGCGGCGTGATTTCCGGAAACGGCTCCCTGACCAAGACCGGCACGGGCAAGCTGACGCTCAACGGACAGAACAGCTATGCGGGCCCGACCACCGTCGGCACGGGAACGCTGGTGGTGGGCGACGCCAGCCATGGCGACGCGAGCCTCGCCGGCGATGTCACGGTGGATTCCGGCGCGCGCCTTGGCGGAATTGGCACCATAGGCGGCAATGTCACCATCCTCGGCACGCATGGCGTCGGCAATTCCATCGGCGTCCAGACGGTCGGCGGCAACTATGTCAATCACGGCATATTCGAAGTCGAGGCGACCCCATCCGGCGCCGACAAGCTGATCGTCGGCGGCACGGTCGACATATCAGGCGCGACGCTCAACCTGGTCCTGACGCCGGCGACAGCCGAGAGCTGGAACCTGCGCAACGGGCCGTACACGATCATCCAGAACAATGGCGCGGCCGATGTCGCCGGCACCTTCGCCTCCGTCGGCAACCTCAACGACCTTCTCTTCCTCGACCATCTCATCAACTACAAGGGCGGCGACGGCAACGACATCACCCTCACCTTGGCGCGCAACGACGTTGCGGTCGCCAACGTCGCCACCACCGGCAACCAAATCGCGACCGCCGGAGCCCTCGACCGGCTGGGCGAAGGCAGTGCGCTTGCATGGGCCATGCTGCTGATGACCGACAAGGATGCCGCGCGCCTGGCGCTCGATGCCGCGTCGGGCGAGGTTCATGCCTCGGCCAAGGGGATGCTTATCGAGGACAGCCGCTTCGTCGCCGATGCCGCAACCGCCCGCGTCCGGGCGGCCATGGGCGACGTCACCGCTCCCGCCATGCCAGTGATGGCTTATGGCGAGGGCGGCCCGGAGCTGGTCGAGGCCGACACCAGCCGTTTCGTCGTGTGGGGGCAGGCTTTCGGCTCCTGGGGCACGGCGAGCGGCGACGGCAATGCCGCCGGCCTCGACCGCTCCACCGGCGGCTTCCTCGCCGGCGGCGACACCGCGATCGGCGAAGCCTGGCGGGTCGGCCTGCTGACCGGCTACAGCCACGCCAGTTTCGACGTCGACGATCGTGCCTCTTCCGGCTCCAGCGACACCTATCACATCGGCCTTTATGGCGGTGGACAGTGGGATGGCCTGGGCCTGCGCGGCGGCGTCGCCTACAGCTGGAATCGGATCGACACCAGCCGCAACGTCGTCGTTCCAGGCTTCGCCGATGCGCTGACGGCGAAGTACGATGCCGGCACCGCGCAGGTCTTCGGCGAGGCCGGCTATCGCGTCGAGACGCGCATGGCTGCCTTCGAGCCCTTCGCCAGTCTCGCCTATATCAACCTGCACACCGACGGCTTCGCGGAAAAGGGTGGCGCCGCGGCGCTCACATCCGCGGCCTCGACCACCGAGACCACCTTCACCACGCTCGGCTTGCGTGCCACGGCGGGCTTCGACCTCGGCGGGGTGCAGGCAACCGCGCAGGGTACGCTAGGCTGGCGTCATGCCTTCGGCGACACCACGCCGACTACGGACATGGCCTTCGCCGGTGGCGACCTCTTCACCATTGCCGGCGTGCCGATCGCCAAGGATACAGCCATTGTCGGGGCCGGGCTCGATTTCCGGATCGCCGACAGAACCACGCTGGGGATCAGCTACTCCGGCCAGTTCGGGACGAAAGCGGCCGATCAGGGCGTTCGCGCCACGATGGAAGTGCGGTTCTGATTTTACGGCTTGCGCGTCAGCCTTCGGCAGGAACCGCTTTCGGCTTGCCCTCGCCATCCAGCGCCACCATGACGAAATCGGCATGGGTGACCTTTTCCATCAGGTCGGAGAGGTAGCGCTGCGCCCAGGCCTCGACCTTGAGCGTCATCGACGTGCGGCCGACACGCTCGACATGGGTGTAGATGCACAGCGTGTCGCCGATCTTCATCGCCTTGGCGAAGGACATCTCTTTCACCGCAGCCGTCACCACGCGGCCCTTGGCGCGCTCGGCGGCACGGATGCCGCAGGCCAGGTCCATCTGCGCCATCACCCAGCCGCCGAAAATGTCGCCGGCCGCATTGGCATCCGAAGGCATGGCCAGGGTGCGCAGCGTCAGATCGCCAAGCGGCCGTCCTTCAGCGTAGTGCACCATGGGAGAATTCCTTCGAGACCGGCCGCCCTCGATCCCGTATCGTCACGGCGCCCGAAGGTCAACGCGCCACGACATGGCCACAGGCTCCGAACTGACAAAAGACCTGCGACTGCCGGGTCGCGGTGTCGGCAGCTTTTTTGCCGGCAGCTTTTCACGATAGGAATTTTTTCTAGACTCAGTGACCTCAGCTATGGTACATTTTTGCCTATGGTGCTGATTTGCGCCAGTGACCCGCCGCACAGGCGGGTTTTTCGTTTGATGCACCGTCAGCCAACGCCCGGCGAAGGCTCCGTTAACCCGAGTTGGTGGGCTCTGGCATGGCGATGGGTGGAAGACGGCAATTCGCATCACCCGGCGAAGGTCGATCAGAAATAGCGCCTGAGGTTCGTGCGAATACGATCGAGCACGCTGTCCCCGGAAAGGTCTGGAGAAAATTCCTTGCCGGTGATCGCCTCATAGGCCTGCGCATAGACCCGCGAAGCCTGTTCGACGATCTCGTCGGGTATCTCTGGAATCGGGTCCTTGTAAGGATCGCATCTGGCCGAGACCCAGGAGCGGATGAAATCCTTGTCAAAACTCTCCGGCCGGCTGCCGCTGGCGAGCGCCTGTCCGTAGCTCGATGCGATCCAGTACCGGCTGCTGTCCGGGGTGTGGATTTCATCGGCAAGAATGATGGTCCCGTCCTTGTCGGTGCCGAATTCGTACTTCGTGTCGGCGAGGATCAGGCCGCGTTCGGCGGCGCGCTGCTGGCCGCGGGCGAACAGCCGCAAGGCGTAGTCCGATACGGTATCCCACTGCGCCTGCGTGAGAAGACCCTGCTCGAGAATCTCCGCTTTGGACAGCGGTTCGTCATGGCCGCCATGCGCGGCCTTGCTGGTCGGCGTGATGATCGGCTCCGCCAGTCTTTCATTGTCGCGCAGGCCGTCCGGCAGGCGGATGCCGTACATGTCGCGGTCACCGCGCTTGTAGCGCGTCAGGATCGAGGTGCTGGTGGTGCCCGCCAGATAACCGCGCACGACGATCTCGATCGGCAGGATGTCGAGCCTTGTGCCGACGACGACGTTCGGGTCGGGGTATTCGAGAACATGGTTCGGGCAGATGTCGGCGGTTTCCTCGAACCAGTAACGCGCCGTCTGAGTAAGGATCTCGCCCTTGTAGGGGATCGACGTCAGGATGGTGTCGAAGGCACTGAGCCGGTCGGTGGCGATGATGATGCGCCGGCCATCCGCAAGGTCGTAGTTCTCGCGGACCTTGCCGCTGTAGTGGCCCGGCAGTTCGGGAATGAACGCGTCAGGAAGGGTCCGCATATGATTTCCTGCCTTCCGCAGAGTGGCCGATCCCATCGCATAAGCTGTCGCCCCGGTGCATATCAAGCGCGATTGTCGGGAATCCCCGTAAACTAGGCCAGTTCGGCGGTCGCTTTTTTCACAACTGATGCCGGATGGCGCGGCGACTTCGGAATGCCGTCGCGTCTAGGCTGCAGCCAATTTTCCGGAGCCGCCCGCATCATCATGCAGACCTATGATTTCATCATCGTCGGCTCCGGCTCGGCCGGCTCGGTCCTGGCCGAAAAACTCTCGGCCTCGGGACGCTTCTCGGTGCTGGTGCTGGAGGCCGGCGGCACAGACCGCCGCTTCTACGTCCAGATGCCGCTCGGCTACGGCAAGACCTTCTTCGATCCCGACGTCAACTGGAACTACAAGGCCGAGCCGGACCCGGGCCTCGCCGGCAATGCCGACCACTGGCCGCGCGGCAAACTGCTCGGCGGTTCGAGCTCGATCAATGCCATGGTCTGGATCAGGGGCGCGCGTGAGGATTTCGATGCCTGGGCAGCCGCCGGCAATCCTGGCTGGGGCTATGACGATCTGCTGCCCACCTTCAAGGCGCTCGAGGACAACCAGGCCGGTGCCGACACATGGCGCGGCACGGGCGGCCCGCTGCATGTCACCGACTGTTCGGACGCCGTCCACCCGCTGACCAAGCGCTATCTCGCCGCCGGCCAGCAGGCCGGCATGCCGCTCAACCCGGATTTCAATGGCGCCGTCCAGGAAGGCGTCGGCATCTACCAGATCTCGACCCGCAACGGCCGCCGCATGTCGGCGGCGCGCGCCTTCCTGCGCCCGGCGATGAAGCGCGGGAATGTCCGCGTCGAGATGAAGGCGCTGGCGACAAAAATCCTGTTCGAGGGCAAGCGTGCCGTCGGCGTCGAATACCAGCAGAACGGCGAGATGAAGACGGCGCGTGCCGGCCGCGAAGTCATCCTGTCAGGCGGTTCGATCAACTCGCCGCAATTGCTGCAGCTGTCCGGCGTGGGGCCGTGCGCCCTGCTCAAAGGCCTGGGCATTCCCGTCGTCCATGCCAACGAAAATGTCGGCGCGCATCTGCAGGACCATGTCGGCATCAACTACACCTTCAGGGGCCGGCTGCCGACGCTCAACCAGACGCTGCGTCCCTGGTGGGGCAAGCTGCTGGTCGGCATGCAGTACATCCTGACCCGCTCCGGCCCGCTGTCGCTGTCGATGAACAATGCCGGCGGCTTCTTCCGCACCGACCCTGCGGCGACGCGGCCCAACATGCAGCTCTATTTCCAGGCCTTCTCGACCGTCATTCCCAAGAGCGGCGAGCGCCCGATCCTGACGCCGGACCCATGGCCGGGCTTTTCCATCGGCCTGTCCAACTGCCGGCCGTCGAGCCGTGGAGAGATCATGATCCGCTCGGCCAACCCACGCGACTACCCCAGGATAACGGCCAATGCCTACTCCACCAATGCCGATGTCGAGGAGATGCTGTCAGCGGTGAAATTCGTGCGCAAGATCGCCTCGATGCCCGCCATGGCCGAGATCATCGAGGAAGAGGTCCTGCCCGGTCCCTCGATCACCTCCGATGCCGATCTGGTCCAGGATTTCCGGAAGCGCTCGGGCACCGTCTATCATCCGGTCTCGACCTGCCGCATGGGGCCGGATCCCGCGCGCGCCGTCGTCGACCCGCGTCTCAAGGTGCATGGTCTCGAAGGCTTGCGCGTCATCGATGCCTCGATCTTTCCCGACAACATCACCGGCAACACCAACGCCGCCTCGATCATGACGGGTTGGAAGGGCGCCGAACTGGTTCTGGAGGACCAAGAATGAAGATCACCGACGTCAAGACCTGGGTTGTCGGCAATCCGCCGCCCGGCATCGGCGGCAAGTATTTCATCTTCGTCAAGCTGACCACCGATGGCGGCGTCGTCGGCTATGGCGAGGCCTACAACGCCACCTTCTCGGCCCATGTTACCGCCCGGATGGTCGAGGACATGGCCGAGCGCTATCTCATCGGCCGCGATCCGCACGACATCGAGAATTTCTTCCGCCGCGCCTATTCCTCCGGCTTCACCCAGCGCCCCGATCTGTCCGGCATGGGCTGCCTCTCGGCGCTGGAAATGGCCTGCTGGGACATCATCGGCAAGGAAGCCGACAAGCCGGTCTATAAACTGCTCGGCGGCCAGGTGCACGAAACGCTGCGTTCCTACACCTATCTCTATCCGCACAGCGGCAGCGTCCATTCCGAGGATGCGCACGGCAAGAACGTCTACAACGATCCAGATCTCGCCGCTGCCTGTGCGCTCGAATATGTCGAGCAGGGTTTCAATGCCGTCAAGCTCGACCCCGCCGGCCCCTACACCGCCTTCGACGGTCATCAGCCGCGCCTCGTCGATATCGACCTGTCCACCCGCATGATCAAGGCGATCCGCGAGGCGGTCGGCACCCGCGCCGACATCCTGTTCGGCACGCACGGCCAGTTCACCGCGTCTGGCGCGCTGCGCATGGCGCGCGCCATCGAACCCTATGATCCCTTGTGGTTCGAGGAGCCGGTGCCGCCTGATATGCCCGAGGTGATGGCGCAGGTCGCCCGCGGCACCTCGATCCCGATCGCAACAGGCGAGCGGCTGACGACCAAGTTCGAGTTCGCCCGCGTCATCGAGAACCGCGCAGCGACCATCCTGCAGCCGGATCTCGGCCGCTCCGGCGGCATTCTCGAAACCAAGAAGATCGCCGCCATGGCCGAGGCCTACCACATCCAGGTCGCCCCGCATTGCTATTGCGGGCCGATCGTCGGTGCCGCCAACATCCAGCTGGCGGTAACGCTGCCCAATTTCCTCATCCTGGAATCCTTGAAGCAGTGGGACGGTTTTCACGCCACGCTGCTTACGAAGAAGATCGAGTGGCAGGACGGCAAAATCATCCCGTCGAAGGAGCCCGGCCTCGGCGTCGAGCTCAACGAAGCGGTCTGCGACGCGCACCCCTATACGGGCAAGGACCTGCATCTGCAGATGATGCAGACGCCGTTGATGCCGTGAGGTGTGAAGACTTCTTGGCAATACCGCCTGCAGAAGCCCCCTCACCCAGCCTCCGCTTTGCTCGGCTGACCTCTCCCCGAGGGGAGAGGAGACCGTCGGCGCCGAAGCGGTCGGATGAGGGGGCCTTTGGCGCACGCTTACCGGACCGCACATTAGCCGAGGACAAGTCATGAGCGACCGGCAAAGCTACGCCTTCATCGGTCTTGGCCACCTCGGCGGCAACCTTGCCGCCAGCCTGATCCGCAACGGCTTTGCCGTCACCGCCTTCGACCGTGATCCCGCCGCCGTGGGGCGCCGGGGGGGGGGCGGGGCCACAGCGGCAAGCAGCCCCGCCGAGGCCGCCGCACGGGCCGGCAACGCCATCTCCTGCCTGCCCTCTCCGAAGGTCAGCGAAGCCGTGCTGGCGGGCGCCGATGGTCTGCTGGAGGGCCTGCCCACAGGCGGCACCTGGATCGAGATGTCGACCAACGGCCGCGACGAGATTCTCCGCCTCGCGGCCCTCGCCTCGGCCAAAGGCATCGAGACCCTGGAATGCCCGGTCACCGGCGGCGTGCATCTGGCGGCGGCCGGAAAGATCACCGCGCTGGTCGGCGGCGATCCAGCGCTCTATGCGCGCCATCGCCCGGCAATCGAAGCGATGTGCGCGAAATCGTTCCTGATGGGGCCGGTCGGCTCGGCGGCGGTGATCAAGGTGATCACCAACATGCTCGCCTTCATCCATCTCGTTGCCGCCGGCGAAGCGCTGATGCTGGCCAAAAAGGGCGGGCTTGACCTCGCCCAATCCTACCACGCCATATCAGCCTCCTCCGGCAACAGCTTCGTCCACGAGACCGAAAGCCAGCTCATCCTCAACGGCTCCTACGACATCGGCTTCACCATGGACCTGGCGCTGAAGGACCTCGGCTTCGCGCTCGCCATGGGCGAACAGTCCGGCGTGCCGCTTGAGCTGGCATCGCGCGTCAACGCGATTTTTCAGCAAGGCAAGGCCGCCTATGGCGGCAGCGCCTGGTCGACCCACATCGTCAAATTGCTCGAAGATATCGTCGGCACTGACCTGCGCGCGCCGGGCTTCCCGGCCAAACTCGAACTCTGACGCCGGCTGGATATCAAGCGATTTCAGTGCGTTGGCTGGATTGGCGGATTCATTTGAATCAATCCGTTAACAGCTTGATTCAGTATCTGAGCGTCAACGCACCCGGCAGGATCTCGAAGGTCGCGGGTATGCGTCCCGGCGACTCGCCGTCTACGTCGACCAGCGCGCCGTTCTTTTCGGCATCGCCGAGCGGTTCGACCACGACTTTCCTGCCGCGCAGGATGGTGATCGCAGGATGATTGCGATGCCGGCCGCCATAGAGCAGCCGGATGTCCCAGATCAGCTTCAGCTTGCCGGCCGCGCGCAGGATGACGATGTCGAACTGCC
Organism: Mesorhizobium sp. M0848; assembly: GCF_040319805.1. Taxonomy (NCBI): domain Bacteria; kingdom Pseudomonadati; phylum Pseudomonadota; class Alphaproteobacteria; order Hyphomicrobiales; family Phyllobacteriaceae; genus Mesorhizobium; species Mesorhizobium sp. M0848. Next base: position 11,087 of record NZ_JAMYOM010000010.1, read on the forward strand.
CGTCTGTGAACTCGGCGTCCGGCGCGATCATCATGCCGCCGCCGAAGAACTTTCCGTTTGCCACCGCCACCAGCGCCATGCGCGCTTCGACGGGGACGCCGTCGTCGACCGTTATCCTGACCTCCTGGAAGCGGTAGCGGATGAACTCGACCACGGTGCGCCACAGGAACAGCGCCTTGGCCGACATCCTGCCCTTGCGCTTGTCGGCATTAACGGCGCGGTCAGTGGCGCCGGAAAGCCCCAGGCTGGCGATGTTGATGAAATGCCGGCTGGCCAGCGCGCCGTGATCGTCGACGTAGCAGATGCGTCCGGCATCGACCTTGCGGGGCTTGGCTTCGGCGATCCGCTTCAGCACGGCATCGACCTTTTTCGGCAGACCTAGCCCACGCGCGAAATCGATGCCGGTGCCGCATGGCAAGAGCCCAAGCTCGGTGGTCCGGCCACTTTCCCTGGACGCTTGCAGCAGCCCGTCGGCCACTTCGCTGGCGGTGCCGTCGCCGCCGGCCGCGATCACCAGGTCGAAGCCAATCATCGCGAGATCGATTGCCAGCCTTTCGGCGTCACCTTCCGCCTGCGTTTCGCGCAGCTCGAATTCGCCAAAATGCTTTTTCAGCGACACGGCGACATCAGGCCAATGCCGTTTCAGCCGGCCGCCACCGGCAATCGGGTTGAGAACCACTCCGACTTTCAAGCAACCCTCCCGCAAGGATCGAGGCGCTCGGCGCCTCGAATCCTTGCCGGCATTGAAGACTGCACCCGCCCGCAGAGCAAGGCCGAATGTCCGCCGATGACGCCATCGTGGCGGACAGGAAAAATTTCGTTATCCCAGCTTGATCCCCGATAATCCCGTTATCCACAGGCCTCCGGCCATTCCCCAGGACCCTTGCCCGGCGTAGGTTAAACCCATCTCAGGCGGCTACCGGTCATCAAGCCGAAAGGCGAAGTGAAGGCGGATTTCCTGAGGCCCGTACGGCCCGAAGCGAGAGCAGGCTTGCCTGTTTCGAGGGACGGAGCCGAGACCTACGGGGCCGCGGAAAGCGTGCCAACGCCGACGGCGGACCGATGCTGCCATGAAGGACGGCAAAAACCTTCGATGGTGCGCAGGGCAAAGCCCGCAAGGGTGGAAACCGGCGTGGTCCCGAACGGACGCTGCTCTCGGGCGGCGGACTGGCAGGACCGTCAAAATCAAGGCCGGCAAGGCGCGACGACTTTACGGAAGTTGCTGCCGCGACCGTGTCCTGATCTGACAGGGAGGCGCTGGGAGAAATCCCGGCGCCGACTGTCTTTTTGCCCTCGATATCTTTCGCCGGCGATCTCGCGGGCGCCGCTTCACCGCGCGCCAAAATCGGTTAGTATCCCAGCCTCAGAGTCTGTTTTCAGGCGGACTCTTCGAGGGGGATACTTCATGACGCTCATCCAGAAGCTTGCCGTCGCCTATGCCTTCCTGTTCTTCGGCGTCGTCGCCATTGGCTACATACCCGCGTTCAATGACGCTGGCGGCAATCTGTTCGGTCTGTTTTCGCTGCAATGGTATGACGACCTGCTGCACGCCTTCTCCGGCGTCTGGGCGCTGGCCGCCGCCTTCATCTCGCACCGCCAGGCGGTGTTCTATTTCAAGCTGTTCGGTTCGGTCTACCTGTTCGATGGCGTGCTCGGTCTGGTCACCGGTTCCGGCTGCCTCGATGCCGGTATCTTCATCAACGGCTTCCGCTCCCTCAACGATATCGAATTCCCGGCCCGCTTCTTCGCCAACCTGCCGCACCTGGTCATCGGTGGCTTCGCCGTCTATGTCGGCTTCCGGCTGGCCAGGCGCATACACGAACACTTCGCCACGGCCTGATCTGGCATGTTCCTGTTCCGCTGGCTGAAGCGCATCATCAAGACGATCCTGTGGGTGATCGTCCTCGTCATCCTCATCCCGATCGCCGGGCTGAGCTACGGCTTTCTGACGACGTCGTCGCTCGACAAGACGCCGCTGCCCGGAATTGCCGATGGCGCGCCGCCCAAGGCGCTGGCCGACAAGGTCCGCGCCGAGATCCCCTTCTACCAGCGGCCGGAGGAATCGACCTTCCTCACCTATCCGGAATGGGCGATCGTCTACGCCGCGCGCGAATATGCCGGCTTCGTCGACAAGGACCAGCCGAGCGGCTTTCCCTACTGGTCCTATGTCGGCCGCTTCTGGCAGGACTACGCCATGGTCATCCGCGCCAGTTCTGCCTACAAGTTCAACTACGCCAACCACCAGATGCTGGTCATCATCGGCACCAGCCACTCGATCGAGCATATATTGCAGTGGGCCTATGAGAACACGGTCGGCCGCATCACCGAGGCGACGACGGCCAAGCGCACCGCCGCCGACATCTATCAGGCCAAGCTGGCGGCGGACTATGCAGGGTTTCTCGACCAGGTGCCCTGGTATCAGTTCCCCTATGCCGAGAAGCGCGCCGGCCTGTTTGCCGTGCAGCCGGCGCCGGGAGACAGCTCGATCCGGACCAGCGAACGCAAGCTGGCGTTCGGCCTCGCCGACACCATCAAGCAGGGCTATGCCGACCTGATCACCAAGGCGCTCGCCGCGACGATGGACCCTGCCTTGCTCGACGTCCATGTCTGGGCCAAGGGACCCGTCGGCGAAGCCACCCGCAACGAGCCCGACACCTTGCTCGAACGCGACATGGGCGCTGACGGCACCATCTTCGTCACCAGGCGCTATCAGGTCTTCACCGAAATGATCCCGCGCCTGATCGACAAGGGCGTCTCCTTCGTCGAGATCGGCGGCAATGACGAGATCATGGTCACGGTGCTCTCCACCGATACGATCGCCATCCCTGAAGGCATGCGCATCCTGTTCAGCTATCCGCTCCCGGCCGATCAATCCACGCGCCGCACCGGGCTGACCGTCGCCGTGCGCAAGCTGCATCTCGTGCTGCCGGCGCTGATCAAGGCTGGCGCCAGGCTTGAACACGTCTACGACTACTGAGGCCTTTCGGCCACGCCCGGCCAGGATTATGCATTTCCTGGGCTCCGCCACGCCCATTCCACAATCGCGGCCAAATCCCGCCTTGTTCGCGCGCGAAGGAATGGGAAGAAATGGATGGGTTGCCGGGGGCATCTCGAAGGGACAAGACCGTGATCAAGACCGCCCTTGTCGCTATGACCATTGTCGGCTGCGACTGCGACGCCAAGCTTTGCGAATATATCGGCGAGACGCCGGCCAAGTGGTCGACCGTCGCCGAGTGCGAAGCGGCGATGAAGAGCCAGATGCTGCACGAGCGCAATTTCAACTATCCGCTCGTCTCCGGCATTTGCCGCACGAAGGGTTCGTCGTCCTCCTCGCAACTGGCCGCGACCGCGTCGCGCCCGGAGCTGAAGCCGGCCAGCCGCGTTGTCAGAACCGAAAGCCCGCTACCGCCTGAATTGAGCCACCGGCCGAGCGTCTCGGTCGGTTCGCCGACGACGGCCATGGAAGCCGACGCCGCCCGGCCCGTCGCCTATGAACAGGTGGTCGATGGCGGAACCGGCGTGCTCTATCGCACCAAGAACGGCTACGCCGTGGTCAAGACCGATCTCGGCCGCGCCGCCTCGGCGACCGCCGATGCCGCGAAACGCTCCGTGAACTGGCTGGCCGGCTTGGTGCCAAAGGGGCTGTAGTCCTGCTAGCGTCTCGGTTTGACGACCGCTTAATCAGGCAGGCACATAGGTCAACCTGATTACGTCATCGCCGATCAAATCGCTGGCCACAAAGCGAAGCGGCGGCCGGGGGCCGGCGAAGAATGGCTTGCCATGACCGAGCACGAACGGGTGGAGGTAGAGTTGATATTCATCGATAAGACCAAGGTCGGTCAGGCTTCGTGCCAGGTTTGGTCCGGAAACTGAAATCTCCCCGACGAGCTCAGCCTTAAGCCCACCTATCACCGCCTCACGTCGTCCCCGACAAGTGTGGCGTTGGGGCCGAGCGACTTCAGAGAGCGCGACACAACCCACTTCGGTTGGCTCCGCCACGCCGCCGCGAATTCGTGCGCCTCCGCGCTCCATTCAGGACTGTCTTCGTCCCAATAACGCATGACCTCGTACATGCCGCGACCGTAAACACTGCCGCTCAAATTGCGCACTTGCTCTATCCAGTGACGAAAGATTGTCGGGCCTGACGGCATTTTCTGGTGGTCGACATAGCCGTCGAGGGACTGGTTCATTCTGAAAATGAGCTTCGCCATGCTGCAGGATCTCCAACATCCGGATCGTCAGAATAACTTGAGCCGCCGTTATGCAAAAGTATGGATTCCCCCCCGAAACCCAAACTGAGAGACGAGCCTAGTCCCGCTGCAGCTTGACTTTCAGGCTCTGCCAGAACTTGTCGATAAGCGGCTTTTCGGTCGCTGCATCCTCGCCGGCAACGCGGGTGATGAACAGCAGCCCCCGATCGGCCAGGCCGAAGCCGACGATCTCGAAATCGGCGGTGTCGGTGCGTGTCTTCACCTCGGCGCGAATCCCGGTCAATTCCTTGCCGTCGGCGAGTTTGCGCGTCGTCGGCTCCTGCGTCAGCTTGGCGCCGGCCTGCACCGATTCCTTGGTCATCTCCTGCAGCATCAGCTGGTTGAGCGACACCGGGTTCATCGTGCCATATTCCTGCACGACGACGATCGTGCCGAGAGCCGACGCCATCAGATACTGCGTGATATCATCGCCGAGATCGGTCTTGGTCACCGAAATGCTGCTGGGGTGAACGAAGGAGAAAACGCTGCCGGAAAAGGTGGCGAAGTCGTTGCGCTCGAGCGTCACCTTGCTGTGCTTACCGCCGGGTAGCGTCACATCAGTGCTCTCGCCGGGATCGATATCGATCGTTACCCCGTCGATGGTCAGCTTGAAGGCTTTGAGATCCTCGCCCCCGGCCGGTCCAGCGCACAGCGCGATGAGGGTGAATGCCGCCGCCGATACCATGCGCATGGCTGTTCTCCTGCTTCTTATGCCACCCCGCTCAGCGCCTTGATGGCACGGTAGAAGGTCGAGGAAAACAGTTCCGTAGGGTCATACTGCCGCTTCGCCGCCAGGAAGGCCGGCAGTTCGGGATAGGAGGCCAGCAATTCCCTGGCCGTATAATGCAGCTGGTAAGGCAGGAAGAAGCGCCCGCCATGCTTGATCGTCACGTCGATCAGCGCCCGCGTCAGCGCGCGCATCCTGGCATTGCCGTCGGCATCGGTCGGCTGGTTGATGTAGAGCACTAGCGAATAGGCTGGCTCCGGCGCGTAGGTCAGCGCCACATCCTCCTTGTGGACGATGCGCACCGAAGCATTGAGCACCGGCAGCGTCTGGTTGCGCAGGATCTCGCGCGCTTCCGCGATGAATTCGACATAGGCGGCACGTGGAATAAAATATTCGTGCAGGATGTCGGTCTCTTCTATTTGATCGTTGAAGAGATAGGGCACCGAATCATGCATCGGGTTGTTGCGGGTGACGAGACAGGCCTCGCCCTCGGCCATGGCCGAAGTACGCGCCACCGTGCAGCTTTCGAATTTCGGCTCCAGCGTCTTTTCGGTGAACCACTTCAACTCCTGGAACAGGCTGCCCCATTTCGCCAGGTTGATGATCACCCGCTTCAACCCGACTGAACCCGGCTCGCCGATCTCAGGCTGATCCGCCGGCGGCTGCTCCGCCACCTTGTCGTAACGGTAGACGATCATATCCTCGAGGAAATTGCCGGGCGCCGTCGACAGATGGCCGTAGAACAGGCCGATATTCTTGTTCGGCTCCAGCACCTCGGCGAAGAATTTCGGAAAATCGTCCGATCTGATGATTTCGCGCGAGGTCCGGTAGACGGCGTTTTCGACGATATCGAGCGTCGCCTCCAGCACCACGCCGAACAGGCCATAGCCGCCGACGACGTGGCGGAACAGATCGGTGTTCTCGGTGGGCGAGCAGGTCGTCACCGAGCCGTCGGCCAGCATCACTCGCATCGAGCGGATCGAGCCCGCCACCGACCCTGCCTGGTGGTCCATACCGTGCGCATTGACCGACAGCGAGCCGCCGACCGAGAAGATGTCGGTCGACTGCATCGCCTTCACCGCAAAGCGCGGATGCAGAAGGTTCTGGATGTCGTGCCAGCGCGCGCCCGGCTGCAAGGTCATGGTCTTCGCCGCCGCATCCACGGTCACATTGTTGAACTTTCTGAGGTCGAGTACCAGCGCGTTGTCGTCGAAGGCATGCCCGCCCATCGAATGGCGGATGGCGGCCAGTGAGACTTTCAGGCCATTGGCACGCGCGAAGGCCAGCGCATTGGCGATGTGCTCGTCCTCGCTGACCTCGACGACGCCGTAGACCGGCGTCATCGACAGGCCGCTGGCATCGTTGATGTCGCCGCCTTTTGCCGACCAGGGCAGCGACGCATCGAAGGCCGGCGCATTGTCCAGCGGCTTCAAAGGCAACGCGAAGCCGTCGATATCGGCTATCCGTCCGGCGTTCTTCGGCCCCGAAGGCGCGCGCGCCAGCCGCGCCACGGTGTTGCCGCCCCACAGCACCGCGCCACCTAGGACAGCCGCACCCAGCAGCAATCGCCGCGACAGGCGAAACCCTTTTTGTTCGTCGGCCATGAATATCCCCCGTTGGCCAAGGGATAGCGCGGCTTTTTGGCAAAAACCATAGCGATGCCGCCGGACAGCGTTCCGCCGGCCGGCCCTGGGGTCCAGCCGGAAGACCTCATCCAGGTCGCCCGGCATCGAGGGGCGAGGCATGAAAATGGCCGATCCCCGGAGGGACCGGCCATGAGTGGAACAGGGTTTGAAAAATCCGGTCAGCAGGTCTGCCGACGCACGATGCTCTCGCGTTACGAGGCCTTCTTGATCGACGTCACGATGCCGGTCTTGTCATCGACAGTCACCGCCACCTTGGCGCCGACCTTCAATTTCCCGATCGTCGCTTCCGGTGACAGCTGGTAGATCTTGCCGTCGTCGAGGGTGATCGACTTGGTCGTCGGGTCGACGGCCTGGATCGTGCCCTGAACGGTCGCGGCATAGGCCGTGCCGAGGAAGGCGAGCAGAGCGGCGGTGGTTGCGAGGGTCTTCTTCATGGGGTGCACTCCGTGCTGTTTCACTTTTCCGGGCCGCCTTGGGAAACGACAGCACCGGACGGCCTTAAACTGGAACGGAAGCGCTCGCTCCGCAAATCACGTTGGGTGAATTTTTGCAAACAATATCATAGGCTTAATTCCGACACATTGTCTGCGACCGAGATCATTTCAGGCCGCTTCGGCTCCCCCAATGAGCGGACTTCTGTCCGCGAAAAGAGTCGTTTAGCCGGATTGTGGCGGGCGGTTTCGATCACGGCGCGGCCGCCGCAATCCGTCTCAAGCGGCATCACGAAACAGACTGCCGACCGGTCATCGATACACATTTTGTTTCATGGATCAGCTCAACTCGCCGCTCCGAAGTGGATGAAACTCGCGCTCCGGTTGCAAATCGGGAACGGATGCAGGATGGTGCGCCGTTACGATGAAAGGGGGCCTTCCATGAAACTTGCAGTCCGGACCGCGATGTCCCTGATGCTGGCGCTTGCGCCGGGGTCCGCCTGTGCGCAAGGCGCGGATCCGGGCGATGACAAGACGATTATGTTTACCGAGGACGATCCCGAGATGGCGGCAGCGACAGCGCAGGCGCTCGCCAGCCTGGATGAATTCCTGGCACTGTCCGAGGCTCCTTCCTCCGACACCGACAGGTTCAAATTGAAGGTCAAGGTGCGCGACGGCAACGTCAGCGAGCACTTCTGGGTCATCCCGTTCCGCCGCACTGAAACAGGCTTTGTCGGCATATTGGCGAACCAGCCGGAGCAAGTGCGTAATGTGGTCCTCGGGCAGAATATAGAATTCACCCGAAACGATATTTCCGACTGGGGCTATATGCGCGCCGGCCATCAGGTCGGCAGCTTCACCGTCTGCGTTATGTTCAACAAAATGTCGAAAGAGGAGGCGGACACCATGCGCGACCAATACGGCTTTGACTGCTGACAGCGAGGCCCAACTAATCGATCTCGTCCTTCGCGCCGATCTTGCGCACAAGTGCCGCCGTCGCCAGCATCGCGCCGATGTCCGATATCATCGGCGCGACATGCGTGGTGTAATCGAGCGGCACCGAAATATCCGGCAGCTCGAAGAAGTTCTTCGTCTGCGGCAGCAGCAGGAACCCATCGCTGCCATTGAGCGCGACACGGGCCGGATCGTCCGGCCAGGTTTCGCCAAGCCATTTCAGCGCCTGCGCCAGCCGGCCGCTCACCAGTGGCTGTGCCGCCCCGAGATTGTCGGTGCGGAACTCGTACGCGGCGTCGAGCGCCACGTCGCCACTGGACAGCTCCTGCAGCTTGCTGGCGAATATGCCGCGAAAGAAACTGATGACCGCGTTGGTCCGGCGCGTCGCCACCAATATGCCGGGGAACGGCGCGATGGTCTCGAAGGCGACGATGACGCCCTGAAAGGCCGTCGACGAGCCCTTGCCCGACCCTTCCCGCAGATGCGCCTCGTAGAGCTCGAACGGAAACCCTTCGTAGCGGCCCGCGACGATGTCGTCGAACGCCTGCCGGTTGAACGGACCAACCGCCGTGCGCGGCAACCGGTCGAATGAATTCGGCGTCACGCCATGCTGGTAGCGCATGTCGGCGATGAAGCCGAAGATGATCGGCAACAGCGTCTCGCGGAACGATTGCTGCAGCCGCGTCGCCGGTTTCCTGGCCTGGAAATAGAGCAGGATCGAAGCCGCGAAGCCGATGACATACAGGAACACATGCGGCGTCGAGACCCATTGCTCGTTGGGGTCGGCGACCTTGTTGAACAGCCAGGCGACCAGCACCACGGCCACCAGCACCAGGCCGACGAACACCGGCACCCGCCAGCGCACCTGCCTGACCGCCGACGCCCTCGCCGCTTCATAGGCCGCGATGTCTTTCCGGATGCCGGCGATGACCGTTTCGCTCGGCATGAAATCCGCTGTTTCCACCGCTATCCCCCGCAATCCTGCCTCTGCGGGAGCATGATAGTCGGTTTTGCAGGGGCCGCCAGACGTTTAAGCGGGTACGCCTTGATCGGTTGGTGGAGAAGGGAAGATCGCTTTCAGTCGCCCCTCGACCTTGTCACGCACTCGGCCCTCCAAAGCCTCCACCAACACCAGCCGCTCATGGTCGCCGGCGCGCAGGCGCATGAAGGGATGCAGCCGGTAAGACGCGATCGTCCCGCGCGTACCGGCATCGGCACTGACATCGACAGTGAGGATAGAACCGATGCGACCCGGCCATGGCTGGCGGGCGAAGGCGGTGCCGAGGAAATCGCCAAGTCCATAAGCGACCACCGTCTTGTCGATCCTTTCCACCGGCTGCACGACATGGGCGTGATGGCCGGCGATCAGTCCGACGCCCTGCCCGGCCAGCCGCCTGGCCAGCGCCCGCGTCTCGGCACGCGGAAAATGCCGGAACTCCCAGTCCCAATGCGGCACGGCGCAGAGAAGATCCAAGCCAGCGCGCGGCCAGCCCGTCGGATCGCTGTCCATCGAAACGCGCCCCGCAAACAGTTTTTCATCGGCGTTGCGCCACAGCGTGAATGCGGCGAAGCCGATATCAAGCGGTCCGACCTGGACAGGCACCACCGGGCCATTGGCGGCCAGGCCGACCGTGCGGATGCCGAGCCGCTGCAACGCCGCCACCGTCTCGTCGAAACCGGCGACGCCCTGATCCAGCACATGGTTGTTGGCCAGCGACAGCACGAGCCTTTCTCGCGCAATACCAACCGCCGCCAGCGCCTCGGCCAGAAACAACTCGCTCATCGCATGATGCGTGCCGAGCCTTGTGCCCAGCGCCGCGCTTGGTCTGTCCACCACGGGGCTTTCGCAATTGCCGATCACCAGATCGGCAGCGCCGAGCAGCGCCTTGATCGCCGGATCGCAATCCGGCGCGCTGCGGTTGGCCACCGCCGAGATGTCCCCGACAAAGGCAAGCCGCATTGTCTGCCTCGGCGGCGGATCCATAAGCGTCCCAGCCATCAGCGCAAAGTCTTGCACATCGCCGGCCAGAGACGGCTTCAAGAAACGCGGCAGCCAGGACAGTTTGTAGGAAAACGGATAATTCGACACGCGATGCCCAATTGTTTGCCCTGTGTAGACCGTCCGGCGGGCGGGTTGAAGCGCAGCGCTGCAAATGGTGTATATCTGCGCTGCGCGACAAATATTGGGGGAAAAGATGACACGACTGGCAGGCCTGCTGACCGCTTTCATTTTGCTCCTGCCGCTGTCTTCCGCGTCGGCGGCAATGCCCGAAGCGGCTACCCGACTGTTCGAGGCGAAGAGCGTGGCCGCGCGCGACGCTGCCCTGTCGATGCTGGAGGCCGCCGCGCCAAACGACCCGGCATCCGCCTATGCGGCCGGGGCGGGCGAGTTCTTCACCGCATTGGAGATCCTGGCCACCGGCCTGCACCGCCATGGTTTCGAAAGCCCGCAGTCCTTCATGCTGCCACTGATGCGGTTGCCGGTGCCCGACAATCCCAATCCCGAGCCGCTGACTTACGAGCAGTTCCGCGCCATCCTGGTCGGCTTCCGCGACCGGCTGGAAAAATCCGCGGCGACGTTTGCGTCGGTGCCGGCGAACGCCGATATCGGCATGGCGATCGATCTCACCCGTGCGGGCATAGACCTCAACGAGGACGGCACCATCGCTCCGGACGAGAGCATGGCGGCGATCATCGCCGCGTTGTCCCGTGGCGGCATTACATCGGACGACGCCGTCCCCACGCTCACCTTCCGTTTCGACCGCGCCGACGGGTACTGGCTGCAGGGCTATGCCGAGTTCCTGATGGCCCAGGCCGATTTCTGGCTGGCGCATGATTTCAGGAGCACCTTCGACGGCTCGTTCCACATGCTGTTCCCGCGCGCCAAGCTGCCGTTGCAGGATATTCTGGTGCCGCCGGCCGGCGACATGGGCTCGAGCATCTTCTCGTCGGAATGGCGCATCGCCGATTTCATCTCGATGGTGCATCTCATCAACTGGCCGGTGGTCGAACCGGAGCGCCGGCAAGCGGCGCGCCGCCACCTGCTGGAAATGATCCGGCTGTCGCGCGAGGACTGGAAGGCGATCCGCGCCGAGACCGACAATGACCGCGAATGGCTGCCTGGACCGCAGCAGAAGGGCGAGAACCCGCTCACCGGCCTCGAAGTCGGCGAGGAGCAGGTTCAGGCCTGGCTCGCCGCCCTGACCATGGCCGAAGATCTCCTGGAGGGCCGCAAGTTGCTGCCGCATTTCCGCGTCACCGCCGGCACGGGCCTTGGCATCAACATGAAGCGCTTCTTCGATGACCCGAAAAACTTCGATCTGGTGCTGTCGATCACCGGCCCGGCCATCGCGCCCTACCTCGAAAGCGGCGAGCTCGTCACCAGCAGCGATTTCGACCAGATCCAGCGCCAGTTCGGCGGCGGCGGGTTTCTGACCTTTGCGCTCTGGTTCAACTGAGGGCGGGATGTTGAGGCTCTTCCGCAGGGGAAATCTTGGCAAGACCGGCAACATTTTTACTGGAAACAGGCGCCTTTCCCAAGCGATGTCTGCTGGCAGTCACCTCACTGCAGATGCCGCGCGAAGGCGCTTCGCAAAAATTAGCAGCGGCTGTTTTGCTTGACTCGGCCGCCAAAAACAGGCAGCAAAACCAGGTCGGAAGGGCGACAACACCACTTTCCTGGCCGTGGACGAAGGCTGATTTGGCCAAAATCCACATCTCGTCGTTGGTTTTGAGAGGAATTGATTAACCAACTTTGTCCATATTTTGAAGCAATTGGCAACCAACTACAGACGCGGCAAACGCGTCGGGGACCACCTGGGATCACTCACAGAATGGTCGTCGCGGCTCTCAAGGCCACGTACGGGGAAACCGATTGAAGCGAGATTGGTTGCATGGCGTTGTTGAGTACACATAAAAAAAACCGGGGACAGCGTGAGGGCGGCGAGTTCGTCGATGCTCCGCGTTCCTCTTCCTTCAACGCTGGCCGGGTGGCCCGCTGGGTCGCACTGCCCTGCGTCAGCACTGCCATCGGCCTTTGGCTGATCGGCACCATGGCCGGCCTCAGTTCCGTCGGCGCCTCGCTGTCGGCGACTTCGGTTGGCCTGCCCCAGACGCTGTCCATGCCGGGATCGCTCGCATTTACCGATCCGCTGAAACAGCACTTCTTGAAAGCACCCTTCGTGCTGGCCAATGCCAATGGCGGCACTCAGGCCCTGCATGATCATTCGGTGCAGTGCGGTGCCAGCTGTTTCAAGCTGGCCAGGGTAAGCTCACGGGCGGAAAAGTCCGAACGCCTTGTAGCGCAGGCAAAGCCGATGCCAGCCGCCGTGAAGTCGAAGGCGCAGGAGCGCTTCGAACGCATGGAAGCGTCGCTTTCGCCGATGAAGCTGGCCGCTGCCTTTGCCGACGCCGGAAAGCCTGCCGCCACTGCCAACACGCGCCCGGTGATCTCCACCGTCGCACCGCGAATTGCCGAGGCGTCGCTGGTGCCGTCCGTCCAGGTCACGGCCAGCCTGTCCGATAACATGCCAGTTCCGGCGGCCGAACGTTTCGCCCGGCTGGATACCGGCTCGGTGGTCGTGCAGACCGCACCGCAGCCGATGGGCTTTGCCCAATCTGATACGCCAGACAATTCGCAGTTGGCACTTGCCCTCGTGCAGTCGCTGCCGGTCGACGCCGGGGCGTTTGCCTCACCGCTGCCGATCGAGGAATCGTCAGCCGATGTCGCGGTTTCCCCCGTCGAAACCCAGCAGGATCAACCCGGTGATGCCGCCTCGCTGCCGGACGCGCTGACCAACGACGTGCCGTTGCCGACCCGCCGCCCGCAATTCGACCCGCCGCAGCCCAAAATCGTCCAGCAGCAGCCTAAGCCCGTTCAGCAGCCCAAATCTGTTCAGCAGCTCAAGCCCGCCCAGCAATCGAAGCCGGCACGCGAGACGGTCCAGCAGGCCCAGCCGGCGAAACCGACGCGGCAAGGCCGGCCAGCCGATGGCGGCGATGTGCTGGCCTATGCTAAGCCCGACACGCCTTCGGGCGGCCTTGGCAAGGCGTTCAGAAATCTGTTCAACTCGCCGGGATCCAGAAGCGGAGCCGGAAATGGCGTCGCCGTCTACGATATCAGCGCCGGCACCGTCTACATGCCTGACGGCTCAAGGCTCGAGGCTCATTCTGGCATCGGCGCCATGACGGACCAGCCGCGTTATGCCGACCAGAAGAACCGCGGACCGACACCGCCCAACACCTACAATCTGTCGCTGCGCGAGACGCGCTTCCACGGAGTGGAGGCCTTGCGCCTGACACCGGCCGATGGCCGCAACAAATACAATCGCGACGGCTTTCTGGCCCATACCTACCTGCTTCGAGGCCGCTACGGCCAGTCGAGCGGTTGCGTCGCCTTCAAGGACTATGCGCGCTTCCTCGCCGCCTACAAGAAGGGCAAGATCAAACGCCTTGTCGTGGTGCCGCGCCTGAACGGGTCGGCGACGCAGGTCGCATCAGCCGCCAGGGGCGTGTAGCGACAAGAGGCTTTCGGCCGCACCTTCCCGCCTGCTCCTGACAGCCTGCTGTCAGGAGCAGCGCTGTTCGGCACGCCTCTCCCCACCGCGCTCTTTCCATTTTGGCCAGGAAATCCCATATTCGGGACATGGCCAAATCCCCCGATAAGAAAACGCCGCCGACGGCGAACGACGACCGCGCCGCGCCGAAGCGGCGCAGCCCGCTGACCGATTTCCTCGACGCCTCCGAGCCGCTGCACAAAGGCGGTTTCGCCGAGATGCCGCAGCCGGAGCTCTCTGGCACGCCGCTGACCGGTTCGATCGCGGATTGGGCCGAGCAGATCGAGCAGGAAGCCGAAAACGAAGGACGTCTTGTCGGCAAGGGCGACGGCGGCAAATCGCCGAAGCCGTCGAAGAAGATACCCGAGCGCTCAAGCTCGCCGGGACGCAGTTCGCGCGGCACCTCGATGGGTGGCGCGGCGTCAGCCAGGGAGCGCACGGCAGCCGGCCTCAACCCGGTCGCCGGTCTCGACATCTCGCTGGAAGACGCCGAGACGATGGCCTCGGGCAGCGTCACCGCTACCGTCGCCGCGCTGTCGGCGCTGATCGAATCCGGCAATCCGCTGCACAAGGACGGCGTGCTGTGGACGCCGCACCGCCCTGCCCGCCCCGAAAAATCCGAAGGCGGCATTGCCATCAAGATGGTTTCGGATTTCGAGCCGGCCGGCGATCAGCCGACCGCGATCAAGGATCTGGTCGAAGGCGTCGACAACAACGACCGGACCCAAGTGCTGCTCGGCGTCACCGGCTCCGGAAAAACCTTCACCATGGCCAAGGTGATCGAGGAGACGCAGCGCCCTGCCTTGATCCTGGCGCCGAACAAGACGCTGGCGGCGCAGCTCTATTCCGAGTTCAAGAAATTCTTCCCGGAAAACGCCGTCGAGTATTTCGTCTCCTACTACGACTACTACCAGCCGGAAGCCTACGTCCCGCGCACCGACACCTTCATCGAGAAGGAATCCTCGATCAACGAGCAGATCGACCGCATGCGCCATTCGGCGACGCGTTCGCTGCTCGAGCGTGACGACGTCATCATCGTCGCCTCGGTGTCCTGCATCTACGGTATCGGCTCGGTCGAGACCTATACGGCGATGACCTTCCAGATGCAGATCGGCGATCGGCTCGACCAGCGCGCGCTGCTCGCCGATCTCGTCGCCCAGCAGTACAAACGGCAGGACATCAATTTCGTTCGCGGCTCGTTCCGCGTGCGCGGCGACACGATCGAGATCTTCCCGGCCCACTTGGAGGATCGCGCCTGGCGCATTTCAATGTTCGGCGACGAGATCGAGCAGATCACCGAATTCGACCCGCTGACCGGCCAGAAGACCGGCGAGCTGAAAAGCGTCAAGATCTACGCCAATTCGCACTATGTGACGCCGCGCCCGACGCTGAACCAGGCGATCAAGTCGATCAAGGAAGAGCTCAAGCACCGGCTGGTCGAACTCGAGCGCGCAGGCCGCCTGCTCGAGGCGCAGCGGCTGGAACAGCGCTGCCGCTTCGACCTCGAGATGCTGGAAGCCACCGGTTCCTGCGCCGGCATCGAGAACTATTCGCGCTATCTCACCGGCCGCCAGCCGGGTGATCCGCCGCCGACGCTGTTCGAGTACATTCCCGACAACGCGCTGGTCTTCATCGATGAAAGCCATGTCACCGTGCCGCAGATCGGCGGCATGTATCGCGGCGACTTTCGCCGCAAGGCGACACTGGCCGAATACGGCTTCCGTCTGCCGTCCTGCATGGACAACCGGCCGCTGCGCTTCGAGGAATGGGATGCCATGCGTCCGCTTTCGGTCGCCGTCTCGGCGACCCCTGGCGGCTGGGAAATGGAGCAGGCCGGCGGCGTCTTCGCCGAACAGGTCATCCGCCCGACCGGCCTGATCGATCCGCCGGTCGAGGTTCGCCCGGCCAAGACCCAGGTCGACGATGTCGTTGGCGAAATCCGCGACACCACCAAGGCCGGCTACCGCACGCTGGTCACGGTGCTGACCAAGCGCATGGCCGAGGATTTGACCGAATATCTGCATGAGCAAGGCATCCGCGTCCGCTACATGCACTCCGACATCGACACGCTGGAGCGCATCGAGATCCTGCGCGATCTGCGCCTCGGCGCCTTCGACGTGCTGGTCGGCATCAACCTGCTGCGCGAAGGCCTCGACATTCCCGAATGCGGCTTCGTCGCCATTCTCGACGCCGACAAGGAAGGGTTTCTGCGCTCGGAAACCTCGCTGATCCAGACCATCGGCCGCGCCGCCAGAAACGTCGACGGCAAGGTCATCCTGTATGCCGACCAAGTCACCGGCTCGATGGAGCGGGCGATGGCCGAGACCAACCGCCGCCGCGAAAAGCAGGTGGAATGGAACGAGGCCAACGGCATCACCCCGGAATCGGTCAAGTCGCGCATCTCCGACATTCTGGATTCGGTCTACGAGAAGGACCACGTCCGCGCCGACATTTCGCAGTTCACCGACAATGCCGGCGCCATGATGGGCAACAACCTCAAGGCCCATCTCGACGCGATGGAAAAGCAGATGCGCGATGCCGCGGCCAATCTCGACTTCGAGAAGGCGGCTCGTATCCGCGACGAGATCAAGCGTCTGCGAGAGATGGAACTGTCCATCTCCGAAGACCCACTGGCCAAATACGCCGATATGGAAAGTCCTGCCTCAGGTCGCGAAAAGGGCAAGCACAACAAGGGCGTGGCCAAACATCGGACAGCAGAGGAACAGGAGCGTTTCCGCAAGTTCGACGAAGCCCGTGCCGCCGAAGAGGCGGCCAAGGCTGCGCGGCCCAACCTCTTCCGCAAGCCTGATCTCGACGAGATGGGCGCCGATGGCGCCGTACCAGTGAAAAAACCGCTGTTTTCGAAACCCTCGATCGACGACATGGGTCCGGGCACCGACATGCCGACGCCGGCCGGCGCGGTGTCGCGCTCGTTGTTCAAGAAACAGTCGGCCGAAGAGGCGCATGGCTCCGATTTCGGCATTCCCGGCGAGCCGGTCAAGCCGCTGTTCAAGAAGAACTCGCTTGATGAGATGACCGTGCGGCGCACGGAAAAGCCGGTCGAGGGAAAAGTGCCGGCAAAGCCACAGCCGATCTCCCCCCAAGTGGGGGAGATGTCCGGCAGGACAGAGGGGGGCACAAAGGAACGCGACGGCAAACCAATCGTTCGCCAGCGCGCCGGCATCGGCTCGTATGAAGACGCGGGAGATGCCCGCCGCGAAAAGCGTCGGCCGGGAAAGACAGGTAGGCCGGGGCGGTAGGAAGCTGCAGCATCGAGCCTGCGATCGGTTGCGGATTTCAGATGCCGCCGCTTAGAATAGGTGATGGTCGTCGTTCGCAGACTTGATGAAGAGGAGTTCAAGGCTTGCTTTGCCGAGCCGATGACGAATATCACCGCGACGGCGAATGCTGTCGTAGACATATGGCCCTATGTCGACGCGCTAAATCTGGACGAAGTCGGCGTGCCCTATTTGAACGACGTCCACTATGTTTACCGGGACGTTCAAAACCGGTTTGATCAAGTTTTGATTGGCACCGGCAGGTTCAACGCCCTGCTTGTGATCGTTGTCGATCTCGGCAGAAGCGCGGTGTTCGGCATTTCCTACTCGATCTCAACAAAGAATATGGACTAAGCGGCGGTTACTTGAGACCTGTCTGATCCGGCCCTTTGACCTGTGAAGCTCAATCAATCAGCTGGGTAGCACAATGGTCAGGGCAGGCGGAATATGCTCCCTGCGACGGGATATCCAGCCAACCAAGGTTTGATCGATGCGACAGCGAGGCAAACTCCATATTCTCCCCCTAATCTTAGGTAGCAAAGACACGCCTTTGCGGGCCGGAGCTGATCTCGGTCCGGTCGAGAAACACCTTGGCTTTCCTAAATGGTTGTATGTCTATCAGGATCAGCCGTGCGGCTTTCTTCTGGGTTATGGCGATCTGGAAATCGACATTTTGACCAGGCGCAATCGAGCACGCGTCCATCGCATCAGCATCAAACTTTGGGACATGCCTGATGTCCCCAAGCCTTTGCCTTTGAAATGGAGCGGCAACAGCCAAATCGATCTCGATGGCTTTAGCCCGGCAATGACGATTTCGGCCGCCAGGACGCTCCTCGCAGGTCTAGGACTGCATGCCGAGGAATATAAGGTGGAAAGCGTATCTGAAACTGTCCGCCGGCTCGTGCTCCCCCACGCCGAGCTTCATTTCTTCAAGGGACCGGAAGAACCGATCCTGATGGAGTTTCACTTCCTGACACCGCAGGAAATCCAGGGAAATAAGGGGGACTGGGTAATCCGCCGCGAGACTAAGGCCGGCCTGCAGAGGACACACTTGCCAGCGGCCCCACCTTTGGTGTAGCCAGTCCACACACTCGAACGTTTTGAAAGGAGGGCTCACGTGTTTACGTTTCATCGTCACCATCGTCAGCGTGGCCCGATTTCTGCCCTGCGAGCTTGCTTGCAGGGCTGACCAGGGACGGTCCGGGTTTTCCCGCTTCGATTTTTTGGTCTGCCCTTCGTGGTTTTGCAACGCCGAGCCTGATGGCCAGCCTGCGCACCGTCAAAGTGCATTGAACCGGACTTTTCCTCCGGCAAGACCAGAGAAATCAAAATGGCCCTGATCAGCCTCAAATCCCTCGGCGTCACCATGAGTGCGCCGCTGTTTGCCAATCTCGACCTCACCATCGGCTCCGGCGACCGGCTCGGCATTGTCGCCGCCAATGGCCGCGGCAAGTCGACCTTGCTGAAATGCCTGACCGGCGAGATGGAGCCGACCTCCGGTGACATCACCCGCACGCGCGGCCTGCGCGTCGGTCATGTCGAGCAATCCGTCGCCCCTGCCCTTCTCAGCCGTACGTTCCACCAGGTGGTGGCCGACGCCTTGCCGGCCGAGCAGGCCGAAAGCGAGCTGTGGCGCGTCGATGTGGTTCTGGATTCGCTCGATGTGCCGGAGCCGATGCGCGAGCGGCAAATGCAGGCGCTGAGCGGCGGCTGGCAGCGGCTGGCGCTGATCGCCCGCGTCTGGGTCACCGATCCGGATGTGCTGCTGCTCGACGAGCCGACCAACCATCTCGACCTTGCCCGCATCAGCCAGCTCGAAACCTGGCTGAACACGCTGCCGCGCGAGGTGCCGGTCGTCATTGCCAGCCACGACCGCGCCTTTCTCGACGCCGCCACCAACCGGACGCTGTTCCTGCGCCCGGAACAGTCGCCGGTGTTTGCCCTGCCCTACTCCCGCGCCAGGCTGGCGCTCGACGAGGTCGATGCTTCGACGGAGCGCAAGTTCCAGCGCGACATGAAGGTGGCGCAGCAATTGCGCCGACAGGCGGCCAAGCTCAACAACATCGGCATCAATTCGGGCAGCGATCTGCTGACGGTCAAGACCAAGCAACTCAACCAGCGGGCCGAAAAACTGGAGGAAGCGGCGAACCCGGCGCATCGCGAGAAGTCGGCGGGTGCCATCAAACTGGCCAATCGCGGTACCCACGCCAAAGTGTTGATCACGCTCGACGACGCGGCTGTCGAAACACCCGATGGCACGCTGCTGTTTCGGACCGGCAAGCGCCACATCTGCCAGGGCGACCGCATCGTGCTGCTCGGCCGCAACGGCGTCGGCAAGTCGCGCTTCGTCACCCTGATCCGCAATGCCATTGTCGAACCGGACACGGTGCGGAATGTGAAGGTGACGCCGTCGACGGTGCTCGGCTACAGCGATCAGGCGTTGTCGGGCATCAGCGGCGACGACACGCCGCTGGCGATGGTCTCGCGCCGCTACGATGTCGGCGAGCAGCGCGCACGGTCCTTGCTGGCCGGCGCCGGCGTGGTCATCGAGATGCAGGAGAAAAAGATCGGCGTGCTGTCCGGCGGCCAGAAGGCGCGGCTGATGATGCTGGCGCTGAGGCTCGCCGATCCCAACTTCTATCTGCTCGACGAGCCGACCAACCATCTCGACATTGACGGCCAGGAAGCGCTGGAAGCGGAACTGCTGGCACATCAGGCAAGCTGCGTGCTCGCCTCGCACGACCGCTCCTTCATCCGCGCCATCGGCAACCGCTTCTGGCTGATCGAGAAGCGGAAGCTCACCGAAGTCGAAGACCCGGAGGATTTCTTCCGCTCGGGGGTTGAAACGGCAGGATGAGGCCACGGAGTCGACTGGCATGTAAATTATTTGCTTACAGACCTTGTTTTTTGTAAGCAATCTGTTTACATATACCGATGATCAAGTCCTTCAAGAACAAGGCGCTGTCGGACCTCTTTCAAACTGGAAGACCGGCAAGATCGACGCCAAGATGCACAAGCGCATTCTTGTCCGGCTTGACCGCCTGGAAGCTTCGGAGAAGCCGGAGGAAATGAACCTTCCCGGCTTCGATTTCCACCCGCTGAAAGGCTTCGATCCAATCCGCTACACGGTCCACGTCAACGGTCCGTGGTGCATCACATTCGAGTTCGACGGCAAGGACGCCGCCCGCGTCGATTTCGAGCAATATCACTGAGGCGGCCAGACTGGAGAAGTTCGACTTATGACCGTGCACGAGCCGACGCGTCCTATTGAGCGTTGTCCCTCCCACCCGGGAGCGCTGCTTGAGAACATTATCCCGGCAACTGGAAAGACCAAGGTGGAAATTGCAAATCTGCTCGGGATCTCCCGGCAGCAGCTCTATGACATCATCCGCGAAAAGAAGCCGGTTTCGCCGGCTGTGGCCGCTCGCCTCGGGAAGCTGTTCGGCGACGGCGCCGCGATTTGGCTTCGAATGCAAGCGGCTTTCGATGCTTGGCACGCAGAGCGTGAAGTTGATGTTTCAGCGATCCCTACGCTCAGGGTTGCGTAGGTCCGCACGGCAGCATTCGGACAGACCATCAGACGCCGCGATAAAAAATCTCGACGGTCTGTCGGATAGCCTCAGCCCGTCGCGTCCTTGGGATGCCGACACGATGATGCCGGCGCCAACCCAGGGAGAATTATCATGTCGGTTCTTTCATCCATCGGTCGCGTCGCAACCCGATATGCGGCAGCGCGCGCTCGTCACCGCAGCGAGCGCATCCTGCTTTCACTGCCAGCCTCGCTGCGCAAGGATATCGGCTTTCCGGACGTCTTCGACGCGCAAAACAACCGTCGCTATTGACGCCGAATGTCACGAGGTGCTGGTCAGTCATGCGTATCGCCTGAAAGCGGCGTCGCCTGCATCGATACGCGCTTCTCGAAAGCGTCGAACCAGCGCGTCAGCCGCGCCCGTGAGCGAAAAGGCGGAAGGTGGCGGAACGCCATCCAGGACAGCGTCGTGGCCAAGGCTATATGGCCGACATGGAGCGGTGCCTCGTCGTCCAGCGTGCTTTCGATCCAATCGTAGCTCGCCTCGATCTTTTCCCGGTGTCCGTCGGCGAGAGCGCTATAACGCAGCTGTTCGGGTCTTCTTTCCGTCTCCCAGCGCAAGGCTATACCCGTCTGAGCCAGGCCTTGGGCAACCGACTGCAGCCGCAACGCCTGCCAGCGCGCCTCGCCGCCCTGCGGCAGCAGCTTGCGGCCGTCATGCAGTGTGTCGAGATAGGCGCAGATGACATCGGAATCGAACATCGGCGACGCGTCGGGCCGCAACAGCACCGGCACTTTGCCGAGCGGATTTTCGGCGTAGACGCGAGCATTGCGCAAGGTCGGACTGGTCTCGTGATGAATGACCTCGAGCCGATCGGCAATGCCGACCTCATGAGCGAAGACGAGCGCCTTGCGCGCGAAGGGCGAGTGAGTCTGATAATAGAGGATCATTGTCGTCCCGGGGTTGAAGAGGCGTTCGCGTGATCCATCTGTTCTAGCCCGCGAGCAGCGAGAATTGCGCTCTGATTGGGGGCGGTCGACGCAAGTTCGTTTCACGTCTCTCGTTCAGCTGCCGGCTGCCTGGCCAGTCCAGGGCCGGTCGGCCAAAAAAAATCTCCCGGCCATGTAGGATCGCCGCCGCCTCATCCGTCCTTTGGCTCGCAAGGCCAAACGCAAAGAGGAGCAAGACATGACCGACCAGACCCCCGTTCAGCCCGCGGCCAAAGTGCTCGGCGGATTGACCCCCTATCTGCAGCTGGATGGCGCCTTCAAGGCTGCCGAATTCTACAAGAAAGCCTTCGGCGCGGAGCAGGTCTTTGCCTACCCGGCGGACGAAAAAGGCCGCACCATGCACATTCACCTCCACATCAATGGCTCGACCCTCATGCTCTCCGATTTCTATCCAGAAAACGGAATGCCCGCCGTCAAGCCGCAGGGGTACACCATGCAGCTTCACCTCGGCAGCGACGACATCGAAGCCTGGTGGAAGCGCGCCGTCGATGCCGGCTGCGAAGTTGCCGTGCCGCTCCAAGTCATGTTCTGGGGTGATCAGTGGGGCAATATGCGCGACCCGTTCGGCGTCGAATGGGCGATGAACGCGCCGGTGAAGAAAGCCTGATCTGCCGCCGATAGCCCGAGCCCTCACCGGCCAGCCGGTGAGGCCCTGTGAACTTCCAGGAGGAGATCCAAAATGTCCTATGTCGATGGTTTCGTACTTGCCGTATCCAAGGCAAAACTCGATGACTACAAGAAGCTGGCCAACCTCGCAGGGCCTATCTGGAGGGAACATGGCGCGCTCGCCTATGTCGAATGCATCGGCGACGACGTGCCCTATGGCGAGGTCACGTCCTTCCCGCGTGCCGTGCAGGCCAAGGACGACGAGATCGTCGTCTTCGCCTGGGCCGTCTATGAGTCGCGGGAGAGCCGCGATGCCGTCATGGCCAAGGTGATGGCCGACCCGCGCTTGAAGGCCGATTGGGCGGACATGCCGTTCGACGGCAAACGCATGATCTTCGGTGGCTTCAAGCCATTCATTGAGATGTAGGCGCGCCGACCCAAGGTGGCCTGCACACCAAATACTCCAAGCGCGTCGCGCGGATTCCTTTCGCGCGGCGCTTTCTTGCCCTTAACCTAATCGCCCATCGCTTCGTCATCCTATGGCGGAGCAAGGAGCGAAGCGAAGCCGCGCAGGTCATGGGATGACGAAGCTTGTGCTTCGGCTAAACTGTGACCAGGCCGCTAATCCAGCTTGTCCAGCAGCGGCTTGAGCCGGTCTCCATAGCGCTTCCACAGATCGACCGACCCCTGATACATCGGCTGGCGCACCTGTGCGGCTGAAGCCGTGCGAACCGGTCGGTCGGTTTCGTGGAACGATAGTGCCGCATCGTCCCAAGGCAGGCCGAGATGAGCGATCAATGCCCGCGTCTGTCCGTCCTGGTCGGCGACAAAATCCTCGTAGCGTACATCATGCACGACGCCCGGCAGCACCGTGTGCCAATGCTTCATGATGTCGGTGTAGAGATTGTGGAAGTCGGCGAGCTCGCCGAGATCGTAGCCATAGCGATGGCTGTCGCCGCGGAAATGCACCTTGTAGATCGACAGGCAGGTGGCCGCTGCATCGCGCGCGCAGTGGATGATCCTGGCCTTCGGCATCATCATGTGGATGAAGCCGACAAGCAGGAAGTTGCCTGGCATTTTGTCGGTGACGTGACGCATGTTCGGATAGCGGGCATGCAGCATGTCGAGATAGGCTTGGCCTGCCTCGGCAAAATCCGCATCGCCGGTATCCGATACGCCCCATGGGAAGCCACCCGGCATGGTCGCCGGGAACTGCTTGCCGACCGCCTTCTTCAAGATGCTGAGCTCGCCTGCGCCGTAGACCTGCGGATGGCTGGCAATGATCTGTTCGACCAGCGTCGTGCCCGAACGCGGCATGCCGACGATGAAGATCGGCGTGTCGTCGCTGATTGAGCTGGGCCTGTGCTTCTCGAAGAAGCCGGCATCGAAGGTGGCCTTCATCGCTTCGAACTCGGCCCGCGTCCTGGCCTGATCGTAGTCGATGCCTTTGCGGCGGATCGCATTGCCTTCGGCGAAATAGTCGAAGGCCCGGCCATAATCCCTGAGATCGTCATTCGCCTTGCCGAGTCCGAAAGACAGCTGCATGCGTGCCAGGCTGTCCTGCGGCGCCTTGGCATGCTGGGCCTCCATGCCCCCAAGCTCGCTGTCGCGCTCCTTCTGGCGCTTGACCTGCGTCAGCATCAGCCAGGCTGTGGCCATGGCGGGATTGATCGCCAACGCCTGCCGGAACAGGTCGGCCGCCTCGTCGAGCTTGCCCTTTTCCATCAGCCCGACGCCGAGCCCGTGCAGCAGGTCGGCATCCTTGGGCCGGATCGTCAGCGCTTCGCGGAAGATGGCGAGCGCCTCATCCAGCCGCCCGGCTTCCTGCAGGGTTTCGGCAAGCCCGATGCGGGCGCGCACATGAAATGGGTTGCGTGCAACCGTGCCGCGATAAATCTCTTCGGCCTCTTCGAACTGGCCGACCTGCTTCAGCGATGAGCCGAGATTGTCGCGCGCCGCGAGCTGGTCCGGCCGCAGATCCACCGCACCGCGGAAGAAATCGATGGCCGCAGCAGGGCGGCCGAGGTCGCGCATCACCGTACCGAAATTGTTGAGAAAATCGGGATTCGTCGGCTGCAGGCTCACCGACCGTTCGATGAGATCCAGCCCTTCTTCGCTGCGCCCGGTCTGGTGCAGCAGCAGTCCCAGGAAATGCGCCGCGGCCGCATGCTTGGGCTGACGCGCCAGCACCTGCCGGTAGATCGTCTCAGCCTCTTGCCGGCGCCCCGCCTGATGCAGTTGTAACGCCTGCTGCACATACTGGTCGAGGCCCAGCGGCGGCTGTCCGCCTGCGCCAGACCTGGCTCCCGCACCCGCCGCTCGTCTTTGATCTCTGTTGATGGGAAACCTGCCGTGTTTTATCCGCCTGTGGCGATCTAGGCCATTGGCGCGCCAGGTTCAAGGCTTCGCTTGCTGTCTCGCCCTTTCGTCGGCGCGGAAAGATCAAATCAGGCGATTGGTCTCGGCAACCTGCCTGGCACGCCGAACCGTTCCATCGGTGTCGGCGATCCTTCGCTTTGCCGCCTCGTCACTTCTGACAGTCAGCCGCGGCGACAGGACAACCATCGGCTTTGCCATTACCGGCTTTGCGACCGGCGTGATCGTTACGGGGGTGACTGTTGGCGTCTTTACGGACATCTCGAGGTCTCCTTCTTCAATTCACAAGAAAAATGAAAATACCGGGAGAATTATTCCCGCTAAGCTTCAAACAGTTTTTGAATTGTATGAATTTGTATCATCATTTTTCTGATAGTTACAGCGCGCAATTTTTTGAATGAAACCCAATTTTATTTTAAAACGCCTTGATTAAATTACAACAAAGGCCTATTTGTACAGGATCGCTTTGGGCCAGAATTGGCATCTCGCGGCGTCAGAGGTTCTCGACCCGCCAATCTCATTCCAAATCATCGATACCGGGCGCGCGGCATATTCGCTCCGCGCGACCATTCTCATTCTTCGAAAGACCGACATGAACACCGGAACCGTGAAGTTCTACAATGGCCAGAAGGGCTTCGGCTTCATTCAGCCGACCGATGGCGGCAAGGACGTCTTTGTCCATGTCAGCGCACTGGAGCGCGCCGGCTTCCCCGGCCTCGCCGAAGGCCAGAAGCTGCAGTTCGAGTTGGAGCGTGACACCAAGGGCCGCGAGTCGGCCGCCAATTTGCAATTGATCTGATCCGGCCGAATTCGATGAACGCTGACCACGGATGTACTGGCAGCTCTCGAAAGCGGCTTATTTCCAGCGACTGCCGGAAATAGGAAAGCGGGGCTCGTCCCCGCTTTTTTGTTTTCAGGACCGCTGCTTTGCATAGGTAAGACAATGCCGGACCGCACCACCCACTCCATCGCGCACTTCACCGCACCTTTCGTGCTCGGCGGACTGGAAGGGCAGCTGCCGGCCGGCGACTACGACATCGACCACGACGAAGAGCTGATCGAGGGCATGTCGCGGCTTGCCTGGCGCCGCGTCGCCACTTTCATCCATCTGCCGGCAAGGGCAGCGAAAAACCCGCCCACCAGCCAGCTTGTCGCCATCGATTACCTCGAACTCGAAACAGCGCTGAAGCGCGACAGGGAGAATGCAGCATGATCCGTTTCCAGCAGAATGCGCGCCCGCGCACCGACACGCCCGCGCACCAGTTTTCGATCGGTCAGACCGTGCGCATGAAGAGCCGCACCGGCCTCGTCCAGAAGACCGCCGAACTGTTCCAGATCAAGAGCAGGCTGCCGGTCAAGGATGGTTCGCCGCAATACCGCATCCGCAGCGAGCAGGAGACCTATGAACGGGTCACCACCGAAGACAATCTCGAACCGGCAGATCCGGTTGTTGCCGGCAACCCGGTTGTTGCCAGCAACCCGCTCATCTGAGACCCCACCGCCAACACTGAAGCAGGAGCACGACATGTCCAAAGGTCAACAGCGAAGCAACCGCGAAACGCGCAAGCCGAAGAAGGACAAGGTCGTGGCCAAGCCCGCCTCCCCGTTCGGCTCCTCGGTCAAGCAGGCGGAGAGCAGCCTGAAGCCGAAGTCGAAGGGCTGACAAACTGGAGGGCGCGCCTCGTGCGCCCTTTCCGTCGTCCCTCTGTGAGGGGACGAATTGACTGGACAGGCCTGCGCAATGCTCTGCCACGGAGGCGCGCTTGAATTTCGTCATCGAGTTCTACCGGTCGCGCGACGCCGACGAAGCCACTCTCGACAAGGTATCACTGGAGGCGCCGAACCTGCGCGCCGCGCTGCAGGGCGCCACCGCGCTGTTCCACACGCTGGCCATGCCGCAAATCCCCGATCGCCTGCGCATCTGCGACGACAATGGCTGCGAGCTTTACGCCGGCCCGGCCGACGGCGCCTATCCGGTTTAGAGCGGCGGTGCTGCCCCACGACTCCATTAAAGTTCACGTAAGATCGAGGCCCTAAGATCCGCCTGAACCGGGCCGCTGCCACGATTGGTGGCCGAGACGTTGCGGGCGACCACCCACGATCGCCGCTCATGCCCGAAGGCAGGAGGCGCATGGACAGGTCGCGCATCATCGTGACGGCGGTGGTGTTGGCCATGCTGGGCGCCATCGTACCGATAGCGGCTATGTTTCATCTCGCTTGGCTTCAGGCCGTCCAAAAGGAACATGAGCGGCTGCAGTTGTTCGCCAGCCGCGCCATCGCCAGGGCCGACATCTCGCTCAAGGATGCGACCGTCGCCTTGCGGCAGATCGACCAGTTCACCGGCGTCCGCTGTTCGGCGGACCATATAGCCCGCATGCGGCAACTCACCATCAACACGCGCCCGATCGAAGAGATGGGCTATTTCGAAAATGGCCTGCTCAAATGCTCTTCCTGGGGACTGACTGAAGGGCGCGTTGCGCAATCCATCCCGGACTTCACCACCAGGGACGGCATTGCCGTCACCGCCCGCATGCAGCCGGTGATGAGCGAGGACCATTTTCTGATGGCGCTGCAATACAGGGACCACAATGTCCTTGTCGATCCGGTACGCTTTGTCGACGTCATCGTCGATCCCGGTGTCCAGCTCGCTTTGACGACGCAAACGGGCATCCTGCTTGGCGCGCTGAACGGACCGGATCCCGCCCGCATCGAGAAGATCGTCGCCGGCCCCGGCGAAGGCATCGATGACGATCTCCTGTTTGCCACCGCGCGCGAGACGGGCTGGATCGCTGTCGCCACCGAACCGACAAGCCAGATCCTGGGCAGCGTTCGCCAGCAGCAATTCCTGCTGCTCCCGCTCGGCGCCTTCATGGCCGCCTTCATCATCGGCATGGTTGTGTGGCTGTCGCGAAGGCGGCTTTCGCCCTTGGGAGAATTGCAGATCGCCGTGCGCAAGCGCGAATTCATCGTCCACTATCAGCCGATCGTCGAACTCAGGACCGGCAATTGCATCGGGGCGGAAGCGCTGGTGCGCTGGAAGCGGCCGAACGGTTCCCTCGTCCGGCCCGATCTCTTCATTCCGCTGGCGGAAGAGAGCGGCCTGATCACGGCGATCACCGATCAGGTCATTGCGATGGTTGTGTTCGACCTGAACAGGCTTCTGGTCGCCGACCGCTCGCTTCACATCGCCATCAATGTCAGCGCAACCGATGTCGGCACCGCGCGGGTCCTGCCTATCATCGAAAAGGCGTTGCAGCACACCGGGATCCGGCCCCAGCAAATCTGGCTCGAGGCGACGGAGCGAGGTTTCGTCGATATCAACTCGGCCCGCTCGACGCTCGTTCGTGCCCGCGAACTTGGCCACGCAGTGGCAATCGACGACTTCGGCACCGGCTATTCCAGCCTGTCCTATCTCGAGGGGCTGCCGCTCGATGCGCTCAAGATCGACAAATCGTTCATCGATACGATCAGCACGAATTCCGCCACCAGTTCCGTCACCCCGCATATCATCGACATGGCCAAGACACTAAAGCTGAAGATCGTTGCCGAGGGCGTGGAAACGCAGGCGCAAGCCGACTACCTCGCGGCCCGCGACGTCGACTACGCCCAGGGCTGGCTTTTCGCCAGACCCATGCCCGCGTCCGAGTTCATCGCCTACTGTCGCCAGGTGAAGCCGACGGCTTGACGCCTGTCGTCCTCAACAAGGCGCATCGTTCTCAGCACGGCCCGTCGCCAACGACGCGATAGTCCGCGGCGCGGGCTTCGCAGGAATTGGGGAAGGTGCGCATCTCGCCATGACGGCGGCCGCAGACCGGAGCATATTCGCGGGTGCAGAACGTCTGCTCTTCACCGCCACCGCCACCGCCACCGCCACCGCCGCCGTCGCGGCACGGGCCGTCGCGCACGATGCGGTAGCCGGCCCGGTCGGCAAGACAGGCATTGGCGAAGGTCTGGCGGTCGCCGCCGCGGCGGGCACAGACCGGCTCGTACTGCTTGCTGCAATATTGCGGTTCGGGCCGTGGCGGACGCGGGCGCGGCCCTGGTCCCTCATCGACGACGACGGTGCAGGCGGCAAGAATTGCCGACAGCAACAGGATGACAAAACCCTGCCGCGAAAAGATTGCCGCCAGAAATTTCATGATGATCTCCCACGATCGGTCCCCGGTTACCGATCCTCGCCATTCCTTTGCCAAATGCAACCCCGTTTGAGCCTCGCAAACGACAACGGCGCCTGGCCCGCAAGGGGGGATAGCGCGCCGCCGATGTCTGGCCCATTCGTGGGCTGGCTCTGGCCGATGACCCGACCGGCAAGCAAGCCTATGCCGAGCCCATCGATGCCCAAGTCAGTCGATCCTTGCGTCGGGATGCGCCCAGTGTGGCGGCCCGCGGCGGTATCTTGCAACCATCACGTTTCCGTGCGATAAATTCCGTGTTCGGGCATTTGCGACCCGGAGAGCGGAACGTTTTGGACGACCTTTCCCCGATACTGTGAATCTCTGACGGCCCCGTTTTCGGCGGGGGGTTTGACCATGCGCCAATGCATGACTGCCGAAGCAACCACCGGGAACTGCCCTTTGCGCCAGGCGGCGGGCGGGACCACCAAAGACTGAACGGGTGAAGGAGTTTCCCCAATGGCCCAGACCGGCACCGTTAAATTCTTCAACGCGACCAAAGGCTTCGGTTTCATCACGCCCGATGGTGGCGCCAAGGATGTGTTCGTCCATATCTCCGCGATCGAAGCCTCCGGCTTGCGCACGCTCGTCGACGGCCAGAAGGTCACCTTCGACGTCGAGCCGGACCGCATGGGCAAGGGCCCCAAGGCCGTCAACCTCCGCGCAGCCTGAGCCATCGGCGCGCCGCATGTCACTCGGACGTGCGACGGAGGCTCCATGCCTGCACCTGGCTTGGAGAGGGATCTGAATTTTGAAAGGCGCGGCGATCTTCGTCGCGCCTTTTCCTTATCGAAGGCGCGGGCCGGTGATGTCGCCCAAGCCGCCAGGTTCTGGGCAACGACTTGCATAAAAACAAAGACCCAAAGCATGCCGCAACGTGCTTTAGACGCCCGCAAAACTTTCCCTTGCCGATGACGCTAAAATAAAGGACAAATTTCCACTCGGGCATTTGCCGGCCCGAGACTGGAGTCTATGGGACAAAGGAGCTTCCCATGCCGCAGACCGGCACCGTCAAATTCTTCAACCATGCCAAGGGCTTCGGCTTCATCACGCCCGATGATGGAGCGAAGGATGTTTTCGTCCATATTTCAGCCGTGCAGGCGTCCGGTCTTCCCGGTCTCGAGGATGGCCAGAAAGTGTCGTTCGACACCGAGCCGGACAAGCGCGGCAAGGGTCCCAAGGCCGTCAACCTGTCGGTCGGCTGAGCCGGCTTCAAACCGGCGATCCCAGGCAGATCGCTCCCTTGAGAGCCTATGATTTTTGACGTCTGTTTTGAATAGACACGTAAAAATCCGTTCAGCCCCCGTTCAGCCACGGTCGCATATTAGTCTTCGGTAAAGCCGGACCGCATCCCCGAACTACACGGGCCGGCACGAAGGAGATCGACATGAACCGAATTTTCAAAACCGCCGTCCTGGCCGCTGCGATGGTCGCTACCACGCTCACGGCCTTGCCCGCCGCCAATGCACGCGACTGGCGCCGTCATCATGGCCATCATGGCAACGGCGATGCCATTGCCGCCGGCGTGCTCGGCCTCGCGGCCGGCGCGCTGATCGGTGGTGCATTGGCCAATGACCGGCCGCCGCCCGGCGCTGACCGCTACTACGATGACGGTTACGATCGTGACGTGGTGATACGCCCGGCCCCGGTGCGCCGCTACTATGCGGAGCCGCGGGTGGTCTACGCCGATCGTTATGCCGAGCCGTGGACGCGTGACTGGTACGAATACTGCTCGGACCGCTACCGCAGCTTCAATTCCCGTACCGGAACGTTCACCGGCAATGACGGCGAACAGCATTTCTGCACTGCCAATTAAGCCAAGGGCTTCCCTGCCCCAAAACAGAAAAGCGCTGACCGCAAGGCCAGCGCTTTTTTGTTGTGGTCCCTACAATGTCAACGGTCGCTTGAGGCTGATGAAACAGCTACGGTTCCGAGCCTGGTTCAAGTCAAAAAAGGGTTGGTCCGCCTCTCCTCGCCAAAACGTCCGCCGGGACCGTGGCCACAGATGAAGCCGATGTCGTCGCCGAGCGGCAGGAGCTTGTCCTTGATCGAAGCGATCAGCGCCGCGTGGTCGCCGCCCGGCAGGTCGGTGCGGCCGACCGAGCCGCGGAACAGCACGTCGCCGACATGGGCGAACTTGGCCGCGCGGTTGTAATAAACAACGTGACCTGGTGCATGGCCGGGGCAGTGCAGCACCTCGAACACATGGCCGCCGAACGACACGGTCTCGCCTTCGGCCAGGAACCGGTCGGGCACGCAGTTACGCGCTCCGGCGATGCCGTAGCGCTTGCCCTGGTTTTCCAGATTGTCGAGCAGCGACTTGTCGGCCTCATGCGGACCGATGATCTCGACGCCGAGCGCCTCCTTCAACTCCATTGCGCCGCCGGCATGGTCGATGTGGCCATGCGTTATCCAGATAGCCCCGGCTGAGATCGCATTGTCCTTCAGCACCGCCAGCACCTTGTCGATATCGCCGCCAGGATCGACGACAACGCCATGCTTGTCATCCATGTCGAACAGGATGGTGCAATTCTGCTGGAACGGTGTGACCGGCACGATGCCGGCATTGAGCTGACCCATGATCGTCCTTTCGATGTTCACGGGTGATGTAGAGGCGCGGACAAAGGGCGTCCACCCTCGAAAGACGAACATCGGTAGCTCCGAAAACGGAAATGGGCGGCCGAAGCCGCCCATTTGAAAAGACCGAAACGGCCTGCCTACTTCTTCATGGCGCCCATGACCGCGCCGAGAATGGCGGTCAAGATCGCGCCGCCGCCGGCGCCGCCGACGATGTTCTGCAGGTTCAGCGCGCTGCCGAGACCGCTCGTTGCTGCTGCCGCAGCCGCCGGATCGACCGCACCGCCACCCAGCAGGCTGCCGAGGATCGCCGCACCGCCGACGCCGCCAATGGCTCCGCCCAGGATTTTGGGAAGCTGACCCATCGCCGCCGTCTTGAGCGCCGCACCGACCGCCTGACCACCGATGACGCCAGTAATCACCTGTATGATGATCGGAAGAAGCGTGTTCATGTCCATATGATTAGTCCCTCCATAGCTGTCAGCCTCCCGGGCCGACACCATCATGAGACGCCGAATTGGACGAAAGTCAAATGCAGAAACGCTGAAATAAAAGGGGCGGCCCGAAAACCGCCCCTACTTCCTAAAAAAGCTGTGACTTTCGTTATTCTGCGGCGATCGCGTGCTTGGGCTGAACGGCCGCAGAATAGTCATTCATAAGATTCTTGGCTATTTCGCCGACCTCGAATCGGTAAGGCCCGATCTCGGAAACCGGCGTCACTTCCGCTGCCGTCCCGGTCAGGAAGCACTGCTCGAAGCTTTCCAGCTCTTCCGGCAGGATGGCGCGTTCAATCACCTCCAAGGCGCGATCCTTGGCCAGCCCAATGACCGTGCGGCGGGTGATGCCGTCGAGGAAGCAGTCGGGCTTGGGTGTGTGAATCTTGCCCTCCTTGACGAAGAAGATGTTGGCTCCGGTCGCTTCGGCGACCTGGCCACGCCAGTCGAGCATCATGGCGTCGGCATAGCCCTTGGCCTCGGCGGCGTGCTTGGACATGGTGCAGATCATGTAGAGGCCGGCTGCCTTCGACTTGGAAGGCGCGGTGCGCGGGTCGGGCCGGCGCCATTCCGCCACATCGAGACGGATGCCTTTCAGCTTCTGCGCAGGATCGAAATAGCTCGGCCATTGCCAGATGGCGATGGCGCAGTTGATGCGGTTGTTCTGCGCCGAGACGCCCATCTGCTCACTGCCGCGCCAGGCAATCGGCCGGACATAGGCGTCCTGGAAACCCTGCTTCTTGAGAAGCGTGGAAGAGGCGTCGTTGAGCTCGGCCACCGAATAGGGGATATTGAAACCGAGCAGGCGTGCCGATTCATGCAGGCGCTCGGTGTGTTCGTTGAGCTTGAAGATCTCGCCGCCATAGGCGCGCTCTCCCTCGAAAACGGCGCTGGCGTAATGCAGCCCGTGCGTCAGCACATGGATCTTGGCGTCACCCCATTGGGCGAATTCGCCGTTCATCCAGATGAAGCCATCGAGTTGATCGAAGGGAACGGATGCCATGTTAACCTCCCACGGGCGGCAGCCCGGATAGTTGTATCGTTGTGTGTTTCGTGTCGGCCGCCCAAAGCGGCTTTTATGGTGGAGCGTAGGCGGATAATTGCGCTCTGGCAAACTTAGGAAATTCCGGAAAAACCGGCCTCCCTTGCCTTTTCGTTCGCAATCCGCCCAAAAGCTTGTCAAAAATTACCATTGCAGGGAAATTACGTCAATAGTACTGACATAATCTCTCTTTCCCACGGAGAAATAATGACGGATCGAAGCCCAGCCGCCGGAAAACCGATCAGGACCGCCATGTCGGTCGAGGACGGCATCGACTTCGCCATCATCGAGCTGCTCTTCTTCGCCTATCGTGACTTCACCTCCGATCCGGACCAGATCCTGGCCGACTACGGCTTCGGCCGGGCCCACCACCGGGTGCTGCATTTCGTCAACCGCAGGCCGGGCCTGACGGTCGCCGAACTGCTCGACGTGCTGAAGATCACCAAACAGAGCCTGGCCCGTGTGCTCAAGCAGTTGATTGACACCGACCATGTCGTGCAGTTGCAAGGTCCGCGCGACCGCCGCCAGCGCGAACTTTATCCGACGGCCAAGGGCCGTGCGCTGGCGCTGGCGCTGGCGCGGCCACAGTCGCGCCGCATCCATGCTGCATTGGGGGATTCCGGAGTAACCGAACGGACCTTGGTGGAACGGTTCCTCGAAGCGATGGTCAATCCGGAACTGAGGGCGCAGATCGACGTTGGGTCCGCAAAAATGTCAGGGAAAAGCCATGGAGAGCACTGAACGGGTCGATCATGCGGCCGCGCCGGACGACGACGCGCCGCATCTGCTTGTCGTCGACGACGACACCCGCATCCGCAATCTTCTCAAGCAGTATCTGACCGAAAACGGCTTTCGCGTCACCGTCGCCGGCAATGCCGGCGAAGCCAGGCGCAAGCTTGCCGGCCTCGACTTCGACCTTCTGGTGCTGGACGTCATGATGCCCGGCGAGACGGGCGTCGACCTGACCAAGTCGCTGCGGGCCGAAAAGAACGTACCGATCCTGATGCTGACGGCCCTGTCGGAGACCGACAGCCGCATCTCAGGGCTGGAGGCTGGCGCCGACGACTATCTGCCAAAGCCGTTCGATCCGCGCGAGCTGATCCTGCGCATCAACAACATCCTGCGCCGCGGTGGCCCGGCGACCACGCCCAAGGTCGAGCAGCTGGTCTTCGGCCCCTACACCTTCCAGATCGCCAGGCGCGAATTGAAGCGAGGGGGCGAGGCGTTGAAGCTGACCGACCGCGAGCAGGAGATCCTGGCGATCTTCGCGGCAAGGGCCGGCGAGACGATACCCCGCCACGAGCTTGTCGGTGACGATTCGGAGGTCGGCGAGCGCACCATCGACGTCCAGATCAACCGGCTGCGCCGCAAGATCGAGCGCGATCCGTCCAACCCGGTCTGGCTGCAGACCGTGCGCGGTATTGGGTATCGGCTCAGCGTGGAATAGAATGCCGCCTGCGGCCTGCTGAGCGGCTGCGGGCAAGCGAAATGAGCGAATGGCAACCACGGAACTGGAACAGCCGGGCAATGGCGGCTTGAGCGCATGCGCCGCGCGGACGCTGAAGGCGGTGCCGCGCGCCTGGAACCGCTTCTGGCGCCTCGTCTCGCTCTATATGCCCAAGCGGCTCTATGCCCGCTCGCTGATCATCGTCATCGCGCCGATGATCCTGCTGCAATCGGTCGTCGCCTTCGTCTTCATGGAACGTCATTGGGCAACCGTGACGCAGCGCCTGTCGCAGGCCACCGTGCGCGACATTGCCGCCATCATCGACCTGATCGAGACCTATCCGCGCGATGCCGACTACACCAACATCATCCGCATCGCCCAGGACCGCATGCAGCTGAAGGTCGACCTCTTGCCGCCCGACCCGCTGCCCGCGCCCGGTCCAAAGCCGTTTTTCTCGATTTTGGATGATGTTCTCTCGTCCGAGATCACCCGCCAGATCAACCGCCCGTTCTGGATCGACACGGTCGGCAACTCCAACATCGTCGAGGTGCGCGTGCAGCTCGAGGGCAAGGTGCTGCGCGTCTTCGTGCGCCGCAGCCAGGCCTATGCCTCCAACACCCACATCTTCCTGATCTGGATGGTCGGCACCTCGCTGGTGCTCCTGATGATCGCCATCCCCTTCCTGCGCAACCAGATCCGGCCGATCCTGATGCTCGCCGAAGCCGCCGAAAGCTTCGGCAAGGGCCGGCCGATGCCGCGCGACTTCCGGCCGCGCGGCGCCGAGGAGGTTCGCCGCGCCGGCTTTGCCTTCATGCAGATGCGCGAGCGCATCGAGCGCCAGATCGAGCAGCGCACCGCCATGCTGACCGGCGTCAGCCATGACCTGCGAACCATCCTCACCCGCTTCAAGCTGCAGTTGGCGCTTTCCGGCGGCAAGGCCGAGACCAAGGCCGCGCTCGACCAGGACATCGACGACATGCAGTCGATGCTCGAAGGCTATCTCGCCTTTGCCCGTGGCGAGGCTTCGGAAGACGCCGGACGGTTCGATCTCGAGGCCTATTTCGAGAAGCTCGACGAGGAGGCCAGGCTGCGCAAGCGCAAGCTGTCGACGACGCTTGCCGGAGACCCCGATGTGCATGTGCGGCCGAACGCCTTTGCCCGGCTGATGTCCAACGTGATCGGCAACGCCTTCCGCTATGCCAAGACGGTGGAAGTCAACGCCACCCATGGCCGCGGCTCGCTGCTGGTCACCATCGACGACGATGGTCCGGGCATCCCCGCTGACCGGCGCGAGGACGTGTTCAAACCCTTCGTGCGGCTCGACGAGGCCCGCAACCTCGATGCCAGCGGCACCGGGCTCGGCCTGTCGATCGCCCGCGACATCGCCCGCTCTCATGGCGGCGACATCACTCTTGAAGACAGCCCGCTCGGCGGACTGCGCGCTGTCATCAAGGTTCCCGCATAACCGGGCACGATTCCGAAAAGTGGAAACCGGCTTCATCGGCCCGTCATGAAACCATGATCAAGAGCGTGCATGAAGCGCGCGACCTCAATTGATTCGGGCCTACCGTCTATCTTCGACCCCGTGCCCGTCCGGGTGCGCTGGAGCGAAGCGAGAGCAGCGGGCTGGTCGCCGTTCCGGCATCGTCTCAAGGCAACCGTCGACCTTTCCTGCAAAGGGCCGCCATGCGCATATTGATGGTCACCGATGCCTGGCGGCCGCAGGTTAACGGCGTTGTCCACACGCTGGAGCGGCTCACCGAGACGCTGAAATCCTTCGATGTCGCCGTGGATTTCCTGACGCCGAACATCTTTCGCACCCTGCCCTTGCCGACCTATCCCGACATCAGGCTGGCGCTGACCACGCCCGGCCATGTCGCGCGCCTGATTGACGCCGGCAGAGCCGACCACATCCACATCGTCACCGAAGGACCGCTCGGCATCATGGCGCGGCGCTATTGCCGCAATGCCGGCCGGCCGTTCACCACCAGCTATCACACGCGCTTCCCCGAATATCTCAGCGCACGGCTGCCGGTGCCGGAGAGCTGGGCCTATCGCTGGCTGCGCGATTTCCACAATTCCGGCCAAGGCACGCTGGTCGCCACCCAGTCGCTCGCAGACGACCTCTCAGCGCGCGGCTTCACCAAGCTGCGGCCGTGGACGCGCGGCGTCGACACCGACCATTTCCGGCCCGACAAGAAGAAGGATCTCGGCTTCCCCGGCCCTGTCTTCCTCTGCGTCGGCCGCGTCGCCATCGAAAAGAACCTCTCCGCCTTTCTCGACCTCGACCTGCCGGGCAGCAAGGTGATCGTCGGTGAAGGCCCCGAGCTTGCCAGGCTCAAGGCAAAATATCCGCAAGCGCATTTCCTCGGCCATCGCCCCAACGACGAACTGGCCGAGATCTATGCCTCGGCCGATGTCTTCGTCTTCCCGAGCCGCACCGACACGTTCGGCAACGTCATCATCGAGGCATTGGCCAGCGGCACGCCGGTTGCCGCCTATCCGGTGACAGGGCCGATCGACATCGTCGGCGACGGCTTTGGCGGCGCGGTCTCCAACGATCTGCGCGAGGCCTCGCTTGCGGCGCTCAATGTAGACCGTGCCGAAGCCCGCGAACGTGCCATGCGCTATAGCTGGAAAGCCTGTGCGGAGATGTTTCTCGATACGGTCGAGGAAGCACTGGGCACAACGCGCAAGCTGGCGGCCTGACCAAAGGCTGGCGGCACCGTACTGTTCGACATCAGCAGCACGGAGGAAGCGCGAAGGAACGCGACGGTCGTTCCTCTAGCCTAAAACAACCGCCCGCCATCCTGCACCTTGCGCTCAATCGCGCCGAGCACCACAGCGCCCTCTTCGTCGGGAAAGCCGAGCGTCAGCACTTCCGACATGAATGGACCGATCTGGCGCGGCGGGAAATTGACCACCGCGAACACCTGCCGGCCGATCAGCGTCTCCGGTGTATAATATTTGGTGATCTGCGCCGACGATTTCTTGATGCCGATGCCGGGGCCGAAATCGATCTTCAGCTTGAATGCGGGCTTGCGCGCCTCGGGAAACGGTTCGGCCTCGACGATCGTGCCGGCGCGGATGTCGATACGATCGAAATCGGCAAAACTGATCTCGGGCTTGCGCTCGCTGTTCGAACTCATCTTGGTCTTGTCTGCCTCACGGGGACTCAGGCGTTGCCGTAGGTCTCGAACAGCACGCCGGCCAGGGCGTCCTTGGCCGAGGTTCCCGACCAGACGACGAACTGGAACGCCTGGAAATAGCATTCGCAGGCTTCCAGCGCCGACGACAGCAACACTTCGACCTGCTGGCTCGACGGCTCGACCCCGCCGGCCAGCAGCAGCGACTGGCGGAACATAATCGCGCCCTCCTGCTCCCAGAGGTCGAAATGGCCAAACAGCATCTGCTCATTGATCAACGACAAGAGCCGCATCACTTCCAGCGCGCGGGTCTCCGGCACCTTGATGTCGAAGGCACAGGCCAGGTGCAGCGCTTCGAAATCCTCCATCCACGAAAAGGAGACGTGATAGTCGGTCCAGCTTCCGGCAACCGAGATCGAAATCTCGTCGTCGCCTGCCCGCTCAAAGGACCAGTCGTTGTTGTGGGCCACCTGCTCGATAACATCCACCGGATGGATTTCGCGGGAGAATTCGAGTTCGAGAAGTTCCATGGAATGCTTCCTGTCGTTCTGTACGAGCGCCGCCACACGCTCCGCGGGAGGGCACACACAACGAACAATCTTGTCTAGAACTCGGACGGCCAGGACTTTCCTGCGCAAAAGACTACTTCTCGACGCAAAGACCCCAGACCGGACCCCACCGCCCGGTCGCATGACCCTGCTCCGAATCATGCAACAACTTCAGTCTATTGATCGGGAGTCGCGTGAACAGCCCAATTTTTCGCACTGCGTCATTCGCATGTGGAAAGCCGCTGTCACAAAGATTCATGCAATGCCGTTAAGCGATTCACGGCAAAGCGCTTTTCAGGATCGGGCTATGTGGAAAAGTTTAACGATTATTTTTTTGTGCGCGGCTTAGCCGCCGCCGCCGGTGCGGCGTCAC
Source organism: Mesorhizobium sp. M0848 (assembly GCF_040319805.1). Classification (NCBI taxonomy): domain Bacteria; kingdom Pseudomonadati; phylum Pseudomonadota; class Alphaproteobacteria; order Hyphomicrobiales; family Phyllobacteriaceae; genus Mesorhizobium; species Mesorhizobium sp. M0848. The sequence goes on from NZ_JAMYOM010000010.1 coordinate 49,249, forward strand.
CGGCCAGTTCCGCAAGCTTCGCCTCGAGCGCCTCGATGCGGGCGGCAAGGCGGGTGTTTTCTTCCCGGGCCTTGGCGGCCATCTCGCGCGCTGCCTCGAACTCTTCGCGCTGCACCACGTCCATGGTGTTGAGGATGCGTTCGGCCTGGCCTTTGAAGGCGGTCTCCACCTCCCGGCGCACGCCCTGGGCAGCGCCGGCGGCATCGGTCATCAGCTTGGCGAATTCATCGAGAATGCGGTTCGGTCCGGTCGACATGGCAAATCCTCGCTTGCTCGAAATGAGGTAATGGCGCCGCGCGTCGAATGCAAGCATGTTGCGCCGCGCTACGGCATCAAGTCGAGGGCGCCCACCTTGCCTTGACCCTGCCCAAACCCTGCCGCATGGTCCGCGCCCAAACACGTTCGCAACCGAGAGTTCCCCGTTGAACGAATATTTCCTGCTGCCTCTGGCCTCCCTACCCTTCCCCAACATCAACCCGATCCTCATCCAGATCGGGCCGCTGGCGGTGCATTGGTATGGCGTCGGCTATATCGTCGGCATCCTGTTCGCCTGGTGGTATGCCAAGCGGCTCGCCTCTAATGCCAAGCTATGGCCGAACGGCGTCCTGCCGATGAAGCCGGAGGATCTCGACGACTTCATCGTCTGGGCGGCCATCGGCGTCGTGCTGGGCGGCCGCACCGGCTATGTGCTGTTCTATGATCTGCCACGCTACATCGCCCACCCGCTCGACATCTTGGCGGTCTGGCAAGGCGGTATGTCGTTCCATGGCGGCCTGCTTGGCGTCATCCTCGCCATGACGCTGTTTTCCATCAAGCGCGGCATCCGCATCTGGTCGCTGTTTGACGTCGTGGCGGCCGGCGTGCCGGTCGGCCTTGGCCTGGTGCGCGTCGCCAACTTCATCAACTCCGAGCTATGGGGGCGCCCGACCGACGTGCCCTGGGCTTTCGAATTCCCCAATGGCGGGCCGTTTGCCCGTCACCCGAGCCAGCTCTACGAGGCGCTTCTCGAAGGCGTGGTGCTGTTCCTCGTGCTGCGCATCCTCACCCATTCGCGCCTCAAGCTGAAGACGCCGCGCTTCGTCGGCGGCGCCTTCATCTGCGGCTACGGCCTGTCGCGCATTTTCGTCGAGTTCTTCCGCGAGCCCGACCAGCAGCTCGGCTACCTCCTCGGCACCAACTGGCTGACCATGGGCATGATCCTGTCGACGCCGATGGTGCTGGCTGGCATCTGGGCGATGCTGACCGCCAGGCCGGTGGCGCAGCCGCAGCCGGCATGACACGGCTGAAGACCCGCATCGTTGACCTGATCGAGGCCTTGGGGCCACTTCCGATCAACGAATACATGGCGCTGTGCCTGTTCGACCCGGCGGACGGCTACTACACGACGCGCGAGCCTTTTGGTGCGGGCGGCGACTTCATCACCGCGCCGGAAATCAGCCAGATGTTCGGCGAACTGGTCGCCGTGTGGATGTACCAGGCGTGGCAGGCGAGCGGCCGGCCGCTGCCGGCCACCATCGCCGAGATCGGCCCCGGCCGCGGCACGCTGATGAAGGACATGCTGCGTACGCTGTCGCGGCTCGATCCTGATCTGGCCAGCGGCGCCACCTTCGCCATGATCGAGACCAGCCCGCGCCTGACCGAGGTGCAGAAGCAGACGCTTGGCGCCACACCCTTCGCGGTTGGCTGGCATGAAACCATCGAGACCTTGCCGCAGCAACCGCTGTTCATCGTCGGCAACGAACTGTTCGACGCCGTGCCCATCCGCCAGTTCGTCCGAGCCGGCACCGGCTGGCGCGAGCGCATGGTCGGCCTCGACGAGACCAACGACCTTTGCTTCTTCGCCGGCGCCGGTTCGGTCGACCCGACGCTGCTGCCCGCCGATGCCACTCAAGCGCCGCAAGGTGCGATTGCCGAAGTGGCGCCTGCCCGCACCGCGCTCATGGCAACGATCGCCGAGCGCATATCCAGGCATGGCGGCGTTGGCCTGTTTCTCGACTACGGCCATTTCCAGCCGGGTGTCGGGGACACGCTTCAGGCCTTGCGCAGCCACGATCACGAAGATGTGCTGGCCAATCCCGGTGAGGCCGACCTCACCTCCCATGTCGATTTCGCCGCCCTTGCCGCGATCGTGCGTGCACATGGCCTCGAAGCCCATCTGACGACACAGGGCGACTTCCTCCTCGGCATGGGTATCCTCGAGCGCGCCGGCCGGCTTGGCGCCGATGCCGGCCAGGCGGCGCGCGAAAGGATCGCCGGGGACGTCGAGCGCCTCGCAGGGCCGCAAGCCATGGGCGAGCTGTTCAAGGTGCTTGCGGTGCTACCCCGCGGCGTGGAGGTTCGGCCTTTCGCCGGGGCGGATTGACTTTTTACCGCCACCCCTCCCAATCTCCCGTCCGCGCTTTGCAGCGCCTGTTCTCGACCAAGCACCTTCTTCTTGACGAAACCGCCCACACGGACAACAACGCCCGCATGCTGAATCAGACCAAACCGGATCCCGTTCGGTCGCCGCTGCTGGACAAGGCGCGGGCACAAGGCATCCGCCACGGCTATTTCACCCGCGTCGGCGGTGTCTCCGGCGGCATCTACCAGGGCCTCAACATCGGCACCGGATCGAATGACGACCCGATGCTTGTGGCGCAGAACCGCGGCCGCGTCGCGGCATGGATGGGCGTGCCGGCGAGCCATCTGTTGACCGCCTGGCAGGTCCATTCGCCCGACGTCATCATCGCCAGGGAGCCCTTTGCCGGCGAGCGGCCCAAGGCAGACGCCATCGTCACCGACCGGCCGGGCATCGCCATCGGCGCTTCTACCGCCGATTGCGGTCCCGTGCTGTTCGCCGATGCGCAGGCGCGCATCATCGGCGCCGCGCACGCCGGCTGGAAAGGCGCGTTCACCGGCGTGCTCGAAAACACCATCCTGGCGATGGAAAGCCTCGGCGCCCGGCGCCAAAACATCGTCGCCGTGCTAGGCCCCTCCATCGGCCCGAAAAACTACGAGGTCGGCCCGGAATTCGTCGCCCGCTTTGTCGAAGTCGCCGCCGAAAACATCCTCTATTTCGCGCCGTCCGCCAATGCCGGCCATGCGATGTTCGATCTCAACCGCTACACGGTTGACCGGTTGGCCAAGGCCGGCGTGACGGCTGAGGGCCTTGACCGCTGCACTTACGCCGAGGAAGGCCTGTTCTACTCCTACCGGCGCACCACGCATCGCAAGGAGCCCGATTACGGCCGGCAGGTTTCGGCAATTGTCTTGGAGAGGGAATAATGGCGCTGCATTTTGAACGATCTGAATTTGACGCGCGGCGCGACCGGCTGGTCATCGAGATGGCCGAAAAGAAGCTCGACGCCATCCTGCTGTTCGCGCAGGAAAGCATGTACTGGCTGACCGGCTACGACACGTTCGGCTTCTGCTTCTTCCAGTGCCTGGTAGTGAAGGCCGACGGTTCGATGGTGCTTCTGACCCGCTCGGCCGACCTGCGCCAGGCGCGTCAGACCTCGATTATCGACAACATCGTCTTGTGGACGGACCGCAACGGCGCCAATCCGGCGGTCGACCTGCGCAATCTGCTCAACGAACTCGACCTGCTCGGCGCCCGCATCGGTGTCGAATACGACACCCATGGCCTGACCGCGTTCAATGGCCGACGGCTCGACGAACAGTTGCAGACCTTCGGCCAGATCGCCGATGCGTCCGGCATTGTCGGCCGTCTGCGCCTGTTCAAGAGCCCGGCCGAGGTCGCAAAGGCCGAGAAGGCCGCCAATCTTTCCGATGATGCGCTCGACGCGGCGCTGCCGCTGATCAAGCAAGGCGGCGACGAAGCCCTGATCCTGGCCGCCATGCAGGGTGCGATCTTTGCCGGCGGCGGCGACTATCCGGCCAACGAATTCATCATCGGCTCCGGCATCGATGCGCTGCTGTGCCGCTACAAGGCCGGCCGCCGCAAGCTCACCAAAAATGACCAGCTGACGCTCGAATGGGCCGGCGTCTTCAACCACTACCACGCACCGATGATGCGCACGGTGCTGACCGGCAAGGTGTCGAAGCGCCATCAGGAACTGTTCGACGCCGCCCGCGCGGCACTCCTGGCTGTCGAAAAGGCGATGACGCCGGGCAACAGCTTCGGCGACGTCTTCGATGCGCATGCCCGCACCATGGAGGCGCACGGCCTGACCAAGCACCGGCTGAACGCCTGCGGCTATTCAGTCGGCGCCCGCTTCACCCCGTCCTGGATGGACATGCCGATGTTCTACCAGGGCAATCCCGAACCGATCGCGCCCAACATGACGCTGTTCGCCCATATGATCATCATGGACTCCGATACCGAGACGGCGATGACGCTTGGCCGGACCTACCTGACCACCGAATCCCAGCCCAAGCCGCTGTCCCGCCATGATCTCGACTTGATCGTACAGTGAATCCACAGTGGGAGGCGTTCTTCGCCAAGGAGTTAGAAGGCAAATGAGACGATCGCATGTGACGACCGTGTCATTGCTTGTGGCATTGGCTCTTGCCGCCTGCACCAACGCAAAGGACGTGCTCGAACCGTCGGCGATCACGCCGCCGGCGACGTCGACCCAGACGCTGCCCGCCACCAGCACGGCGGGCGCTCCCGCAACCACCGCCGCACCGGTCACATCAGCCCAAAGCGCTGCCATCCTGTCGAAGACCCGCCTGCAGATCGCGCCGATCGTCGGCGCTTCGGTGGAAGCCGCGACACCTCTGACGGCGGAGTTGCAGACCCGCGCCAGGCAGCGCGGTATCACGCTCGCCGGCAGCGCCGACCAGACCGTGACACATGTGCTGAAGGGCTATTTCTCGACGATGTCGGAAGGCGCCGACATCACCGTCATCTACGTCTGGGATGTCTATGACCCCGCCGGCAACCGGCTGCACCGCATCAATGGTCAGCAGAAGGCCCCGTCGGTCAATTCCGGCGCCAGCGCGGGCGGCGACAGCTGGAAGGGGGTCTCGCCGGCCACCATGCAGACGATCGCCGACCAGACCATCGACCAATTCGCGGCCTGGCTCGGCGGCAAGGCGGGCTAGAGGCATCGGACCCAAAAGTGGAGACGGTTTTGGGAAAATCCGATGCCCGACGAGAAGAAGGGGCAGCGCAAGTCCGCTGCTCCCTGTTGCAGCCCGGCGATGGCGCGGAGCTTTCTTGAGTTTAGCCGGCGGATTCCCGATCTCGGCGCTTGCAATACCGGCGCGGGCCGCTAAAAGCCCGGTTAAAGGGCGCAAGCGAGTCCGTCAGGTCTCATCATCCTCCACCAGGAACCGTGCATGAAACTCTTCGCGGGCAATTCCAACAGGGTGCTGGCCGAAGCGGTCGCCCGGTACCTCAACGTCCCGCTGGGCAAAGCTACGGTCAGGCGCTTCGCCGACCAGGAAATCTTCGTCGAAATCCAGGAAAACGTGCGCGGCGAGGATGTCTTCATCCTGCAATCGACCTCGTTCCCAACCAACGATCATTTGATGGAATTGCTCATCATGATCGATGCCTTCATGCGTTCCTCGGCCAAGCGCATCACGGCGGTCATCCCCTATTTCGGCTACGCCAGGCAGGACCGCCGCGCCTCCGGCCGCACGCCGATCTCGGCCAAGCTGGTCGCCAACATGATCACCCGCGCCGGTGTCGACCGCGTTCTGACGCTTGACCTGCATGCCGGCCAGATCCAGGGCTTCTTCGACATTCCGACCGACAATCTGTTTTCCGTGCCGGTGATGGCCCGCGACGTGAAGGCCAAATACAAGCAGCTCGGCAACGTCGTGGTGGTCTCGCCCGACATTGGCGGCGTGGTCCGCGCCCGTGCGCTGGCCAAGCGCTTCGATGCGCAACTGGCCATCGTCGACAAGCGCCGCGAGCGTCCCGGCGAATCGGAAGTCATGAACATCATCGGCGCGGTCGCCGGCAAGGATTGCCTGCTTATCGACGACATCGTCGATTCCGGCGGCACGCTGTGCAACGCCGCCGATGCGCTGCTGGCCAACGGCGCCACCAGCGTCACCGCCTATATCACCCACGGCGTGCTGTCGGGCGGCGCGGTTGCCCGCATCAGCGGTTCGAAGCTCCAGGAACTGGTGATCACCGATTCCATCCAGCCCACCCAGGGCGTGCTCGATGCTCCCAACATCCGCGTCATCTCGATCGCCGACCTGATGGGCGAAGCCATTTCGCGCACCGCGACCGAAGAATCGGTGTCGAGCCTGTTCGACTAGAGCAATTCCAGGAAAAGTGTGAAGCGGTTTTCCGTCTAGAACCGCGTCAAAACAAAGAGTTAGAGCAGATCGCCGTTTCCGTGAAACGGTGAGATGCTTCTAGAACAGCACCTGCCGTTACGGCGCAGAGCTTTCCAACCGAACCGGCCCGATCAGGCGACGAGCGACCTCGACGCTCTCTCGTGCGCCGCGCATATAGCCGCGCGGCGAGGTCCCCAGCATGCGCTTGAACATGGTGATGAAGGCCGGCACGCTGTCATAACCGAGATCGAGCGCCACCCTGGTGATCGGCTCGCCGTCCGCCAGCCTGGGCAGCGCCGCGAACAGGCAGGCCTGCTGGCGCCATGTCGACAGCGACAGGCCGGTCTGGCGCTGGAAGGCGCGCGTGAACGAACGCCGGCTCATGCCGGCGGCATCCGCCCATTCATCGATCGTCGCGTGCGGCGACGGTGCGGCGACGAAGCGCCGGCACAGCGCCGACAGCCTCGGATCGGACGGGAATGGCAGCCCGAGAGGCCGTTCCGGCAAGGTCGGGATTTCGTGCAGCAAAAGGTTCATGATCAGCCCACCGCGTCCTTCCAGAACGCCGCCTTGCGGCAGCTTTTCCGATTCCACGATCAGGCTGTGCATCAGGTCGGTGACGCCGACGACGCGCAAGCCTTCGGGCAGCCCGGGGATCGCCTGTGGCATGACATAGACCGAACGCATCGAGACATCGCCCAGCATCTCGACGGAATGCTCGGTGCCGGCTGGAATCCACATCGCGTGGTCCGGCGGCACCATCCAGCGCCCGTAGCGCGTCGTCACCAACACCACGCCGACAAGCGCATGCAAGAGCTGGCTGCGGCTGTGGCGGTGCTGCGGCACACGGTAGCCATCGGGATATTCGGTCGGCAATGCCACCGCCGGCCCGGCCACTTGCTCAAGCCACTGCCAGCGGCTCTCGTGCAACTGGCCGAGATTGGCGTTGCCAGCGTGAAAGACTTCTTTGCCGTGCGGCATCCGATATGGCCCACTTGCGAAACTATTGGACCAAACCACGAAAGAAGTCATCCCGCAAGCAGCTTATAAGGCACCGTCCCCAAGCGCTCCACAGGAGCGTCCGACAAGGCGGCCGCAGGTGCGTCCGTCAACTGCCTGCGGGCCTGCCCGCCAAAAAGACCACGGAGCCTACCTTGACCGATACGATAGCCGCCAGCGTCGCCCCACCGGCGACCACCAGTCACGCTTCAGCCCAGGCGACGGCCTTCACCGTCATCCTGGCGGTGAGCTTCTGCCATTGCATCAACGATATCATGCAGTCGCTGCTGTCGGCCATTTACCCGCTCCTGAAAGAGAATTATGGCCTCGATTTCTGGCAGATCGGCTTGTTGACCTTCACCTTCCAGGTGACCGCGTCGCTGCTGCAGCCTGTGATCGGCATGATCACCGACAAGCGGCCGATGCCCTACTCGCTGCCCTACGGCATGGCGTCATCGCTGATCGGCCTGATTGTGCTCGCCTATGCCGGGCATTATTCGCTGCTGCTGATCGGCGCCTCGCTGATCGGCATCGGCTCGGCGATCTTCCATCCGGAATCCTCGCGCATCGCCCGCTTCGCCTCCGGCGGCCGCTTCGGCCTGGCGCAGTCACTGTTCCAGGTTGGCGGCAATTTCGGCCAGTCCATGGGGCCGCTGCTGGCGGCCTTCATCGTCGTGCCGTTCGGCCAGACCAGCATTTCCTGGTTCGCCGTCGGCTCGCTGATCGGCATCATCGTTTTGTGGCAGGTCGGCGGCTGGTACAGCCGGCTGCGTGCCGCGCAGGGCACCCGCAAGGCGGCGAGCTTCGTTTCGCCTTTCCCGCGCCGCAAGGTGACGAATGCATTGATCGTGCTGACATTGCTGGTGCTGAGCAAGAATGCCTACATCGCCAGCCTCGCCAGCTACTACACCTTCTATTCCATGCATAAGTTCGGCGTTTCGGTGCAGATGTCGCAGGTCATGCTGTTCCTGTTCCTCGGTGCCTCGGCGCTGGGCATCCTGCTCGGCGGCCCGTTCGGCGACCGCTACGGACAGAAGGCGATGATCTGGTTCTCCATCGTCGGCGTGCTGCCTTTCACGCTCGCCCTGCCCTACGCCAATCTGGAATGGACGATGGTGCTGACGGTGCTGATCGGCCTGATCCTGTCCTCGGCCTTCTCGAACATCGTCGTCTTTGCGCAGGAGCTCGTGCCGGGCCGCGTCGGCATGATCGCCGGCATCTTCTTCGGCTTCGCCTTCGGCATGGGCGGCATCGCGGCGGCCGTGCTCGGCATCGTCGCCGACATGAAGGGCATCGATTTCGTCTTCCAGATCTGCTCGTATTTGCCGTTTCTTGGATTGCTCACCGTGTTCCTGCCGAACATGAAGGAAGCACGCAAAGCGCAGTTAGTTGCCTAGATCACGCTAATCTGAACCTCACAAAAAATGCACCCGCCTGATGGCGGGTGCATTTTTGTAGGCTATTCGGAAAGCCCTATGCCTTGAAGAAGGCCAGCAGGTCGGCGTTGATGACATCGGCATGGGTTGTGGCCATGCCGTGCGGAAAACCCTCGTAGACCTTAAGCTCGCCCTTCTTGAGCAGCTTGATCGTCAGCAGCGCCGAGTCGGCGATCGGAACGATCTGGTCGTCGTCTCCGTGCATGACCAGGACCGGCACGTCGATTGCCTTCAGATCCTCCGTGAAGTCGGTTTCCGAGAAAGCCTTGATACAATCATAATGCGCCTTGGTGCCGCCCATCATGCCCTGGCGCCACCAATTGTCGATGACGCCCTGCGAGATGTCCGCGCCCGGGCGGTTGAACCCATAGAATGGACCGGCGGGAACATCGCGGAAGAACTGGGCGCGATTGGCTGCCTGGGCAGAGCGGAAGCCGTCGAAGACCTCGATCGGCAGGCCGCCGGGATTGGCAGCGGTCTTGAGCATGATCGGCGGCACCGCGCCGATCAGCACCGCCTTGGCGACACGGCCTTCGGCGCCGTATTTGGCGACATAGCGCGCCACTTCGCCGCCGCCGGTCGAATGGCCGACATGGATGGCGTTCTTGAGGTCCAGATGAGCGGTGAGTTCCGCGACGTCGGCGGCATAGGTATCCATCTCGTTGCCGATATCGGTCTGGGTCGAGCGGCCGTGGCCACGACGATCATGTGCAATGACACGGTAGCCCTGTGACAGGAAGAACAGCATCTGAGCGTCCCAATCGTCGCTGCTCAACGGCCAGCCGTGATGAAAGACGACAGGCTGCCCGGTCCCCCAGTCCTTGTAGTAAATCTGCGTTCCGTCCTTGGTGGTGATCGTACCGCTGCCGGAACTGGGCTTGGTTTGCGAGGTCATCTCAATCTCCTTCTGTTATTTTCGCGATAAACGATATCGCGATAACGATTTAGCTAGCGCGACTCAAAACCCTTGTCCACAAAAATATGTATCGCGATATTATTTTTTGTGGTATCGAATTGACGCCCATATTGGCAAAAGGAATGCGCCGTGCCTCTCCCGTTGGACAATCAGCTCTGTTTCACGCTCTATGCCACCAGCATGGCCATCAACCGCAGCTACAAGCCTATGCTGGACGAGATGGGCATCACCTATCCGCAGTACCTGGTACTGAACGCACTTGGAGAGGCTGACGGCATGTCGGTCGGCACGATCGCCCACAGGCTCGCTCTGGAATCGAGCACCGTCACGCCGCTGGTAAAGCGAATGGAGCAGGCCGGGCTGGTGACCCGCCAGCGCAGCCAGACCGACGAACGCCAGGTGCAGGTCGACCTGACATCAGCCGGGCGCGGGCTGCTGGTGCAATGCAACTGCCTGAATGAAGCCTTGATCGAGCGCTCGGGCATGACGCTGGCGCAGCTCGATGCCTTGAACCGGCAGATCCAGGCGCTACGCGCCGCGTTGATCGGCGACCGGTAGCCGGCCCGGCCTTCTCGACGGTCGGACCTCACCCGCCGGCCTCTGCCCGCGAGATGCATCCTCGAAGACATTCGCGGATCGAACGCGACGACTGCGTCAGGGCGCGTCGCCCAGATAGATGCGGTGGAGATCGTCACGCGCTGCAAGGTCGGCCGCCGGCCCTTCGAGCGCCACGCGGCCGGTGTCAAGAACATAGCCGCGCTGTGCGTAGGCAAGCGAGAGAGCCGCATTCTGCTCCGCCAGCAGAAAGGCCGTCCCTTTCTCCCGGTTAAGGCGCGCGATGATCGCGAAGATTTCCTGAACGATGCGCGGTGCGAGCCCCATGGAGGGCTCGTCGAGCAGGACGAGCCTTGGTTGCGTCAACAACGCCCGGCCGATGGCCAGCATCTGCTGTTCGCCGCCGGACGCAAGCCCGGCATGCGTGCGCCGCTTGTCGCGCAGGCGTGGAAACCAGCCGTAGACGTCGTCGAGCTGACGCTGCAGTTCCTTGCGGCTTGGCCGGTGCAGAAATGCGCCGGTCAAGAGGTTCTCCTCGACCGTCAGATGCGAGAAGACATGGCGCCCTTCCATGACGTGGACGATGCCCCGCGTTGCCAGTCTGTTGGCCGCAAGCCCGAGAATATCCTCACCGTCGAGGCGAATATGCCCCCGGCGCACCTTGGCCCGATCGGCGCTGGCCAGGCCCGAAATCGCCTTGAGCACAGTACTCTTGCCGGCACCGTTGGCTCCAAGCAAAGCAACGATTTCGCCGTTGCCGATCGTCAGCGACACATCGGCGACGGCCAGAATGGCGCCCCCATAGACGACTTCGATGCCCGACACTTCGAGAAGGGTGTCCTGATCAGCCGCCGGGGCGACGGGCTTCGATGTCGTGGTCATGGCGTTTCTCCTTATCGTGGGAAACCGTCAAAGCGGCCGCCGCGTCCTGTCAGTTGCTGCCGATATCGCGGGGCGTAATTCCATGCTCCTTGGCATAGGCCTCGGATTTCGCGTCGATCAACGGACGCAGCGTTGTGCGATCGGCCTGCACCCAGTCGCTGACGAGAGACCATTTGGACCCGTTCCATTGCTGCACGCGCACCGCGCCGCCGCCCTCATGGTCCGCGGGCGTCAGTTGGAGGTTCTGCACCAGGCCTCGGAAACCTGCCCTTTCAAGGGCTGCGTCATCAAGCTTCAGGTGCTCCAGCGCCCACTGGCCTTCTTCTCCGGTGATCGGGCGGTTGCCGAACTTGGCCTGGGCCTGCCGAACGATCTCCACAGAGAGCAGGGCGCCGACGAGACCTGAATTGTAATAGACGCTGCCGAAGGCCTTGGTATCGCGCAGGTCGGACTTGCCGGCGTCGATGATGTCCTTCTTCAAACGCTCGTGGATCTTGAAGTCGGCGCCGGCCGGATAAGGCGTCAGCGCCAGATATCCCTTCGCCGCTTCGCCGGCCGGGATCACGTCTTCCTCGGACGAAGCCCAGACATCGCCGATGATGTGGTCGGCGGGAAAGCCGAAACGCACCGCGGTCTTGATGGCTACCGGCGTCGAAACACCCCAGGTTCTCAGGAACACCCAGTCCGGCTTTGCTTCGCGGACCTGCCGCCACTGCGAGGATTGTTCGCTGCCCGGATCGGCAACGGGAATCTGGATATTCTCGAAACCGTATTTCTTTGCCAGAAGGGCGAGCGGATCAAGCGTCTCGCGGCCATAGGCGCTGTCATGGTAGACGGTGGCGATCTTCTTTCCCTTGAGCTTGTCGAAGCCGCCTTCGCGCTCGGCAACATAGTTCACGACCGCCGACGCCTCGCTGTAGAAGGTCACCATGACCGGAAAGATATAGGGGAACACACGCCCGTCGGTGGCCTCGGTGCGACCGTAGGCAAGTGTTACCAGCGGTATCTTGTCCGCGGCCGCGCGGTCGGAAAGTGCATAGGCGGCAGGCGCGCCGTTCGGGAAATAGGCGGCGACCGGAGCGCCGTTCAGCCCGTGCTTGAAGCGCTCATAGCATTCGATGCCCTTTTCGGCCGTCCATTCCGTCTCGCATTCCTGCCAGGCAATCTTGACGCCGTTTATGCCGCCTTCGACTTCGTTGATATAGCGGTAATAATCGATCTGCCCGGCCCAGATGGAAGCGCCCGACGCCGCATAGGGGCCGACGCGATAGCTGGCGATCGGGAAAAACTGTTTGTCGCTGTCGGGACCCGGCTGGGTTTCAACGGCCTTGGCTGCACTGGCAAGCAGCAGCAACGAAGTGGCAGCCGCCAGGGCAGCGCGCAAGAGCTTTTGGTGCATGGCGAGCTTTTGGTGCATGGTGAACTCCTGTTTCAGGCAAGGAGGGGCACGACGCCCCTCCCCCGGTGGGACTATCAAGTGGAATATCAATTGGTTTCGGTATCTGGCGTACGCGGTGCGATGCCGTGTTCCTTGGCATAGGCGGCGGCTTGCTGCTCGATCAGCGGCCGTAGCGCTTCGTGGTCGGCCTTGATCCAGTCGGTCTGGAGAACCCACTTCTTGCCATCCCAGCTCTGGATGCGGGCAGCGCCGCCGCCTTCATGGTCAAGCGGCGTGATCTGGATCGGCTGCAGCAGGCCGACAAAGCCGATCTCCTTGAGACGGTTTTCGTCGATGGTCAGATGCTCGAAGGCCCACCGGCCTTCCTCGCCATTCAGGGGACGAGCGCCAAACTTCTTGTAGCCGGTGCGGAGCGCCTCCACGGCGAGCGCGGCATTGACCAGACCGACATTGTAATTGACGGCGCCGAAATACTTCTGATCGCGCAGGTCGGACTTGCCGGCGTCGAGAATGAATTTCTTGAGCCGCTGATGGATCTCGAAATCGGCCCCCGCCGGATAAGGCGCAAGGGCGGAATAGCCGATCGCCGCCTTCCCGGCCGGGATGACGTCGGATTCGGAGCCGGCCCAGACGTCGCCGATGATATGATCGGCCGGAAAGCCGAAGCGGGCTGCCGTCTTGATGCCCACCACGGTGGAGACACCCCAGGTGCGCAAGAACACCCAGTCCGGCTTCAGCTCATGGACCTGGCGCCATTGCGGCGACTGTTCATTGCCTGGATCGGCGACGGGGATCTGGATGTTCTCGAAGCCGTATTTCTTGGCGAGCAGGTCGACAGCGGGCTGGGTGGCACGCCCATAGGCGCTGTCGTGATAGACGGTTGCTATCTTCAAGCCCTTGAGCTTATCGAAGCCACCGACCTTGGACGCGATATAGTTGATGCCGGTCGAGGCCTGGCTGTAATAGCTGAACAGCAGCGGGAAGGCATACGGGAACACCCTGCCGTCGATGGATTCGGTGCGCCCACCGGCCGGATCGATCAGCGGGATCTTGTCGGCGGCAGCCTTCTCGAGCAGCGCATAGGTCGCGGGCGTGCCGTGCGTGAAGAAGAAAGCGATCGGCGAACCATCCTTGCCGCCCTTGACCCGCTCGTAGACCTCGACAGTCCGGTCCGGGCTCCACTCGGTCTCGAACTCTTCGTAGTTGAGTTTTATCCCGTCGATGCCGCCCTCGACCTCATTGATATAGCGGAAATAGTCCCTTTCGCCTGCCCACCAGAGTTCGCCCGAAGAGGCGTAGGCACCGACACGATAGGTCGGCAGCGGGATATATTGCGACACGTCCGCGGCGTTGAGCGTGGCGGGGCTCGCCACGAAGGCGCCACCCGCCAAAAGCGCGGCAATGATCAGTTTCTTCACGTCTGTCTCCTGATTTTGAGCCGCGCAAGGCGGCGATTGCCTAAATCTCCACGCTGTCTTTGCAGCAAGCGGGCTAGTCCCTCCGGTTCCTTGATGAGAAACCAGAGGATGAGGACCCCGAAGATCACCTTCTGGATGTTTTGAAGCAGTCCGGCGTCGACATGGCCGCCGAGCAGCCGCTGGAACAGCCAGTCGAGCGCCAGCGGCAACAGGCTGACGAAGGCGGCTCCGAAATAAGCGCCGCGAATGGTGCCCATGCCGCCAATGATGATGATGAAGAGTATCTGGTAGGATCGCGTCAGGCCGAAGCTCTGCACGCTGGCCGATCCGAGATACGCAAATGCCCAGAGTGCGCCCGCAATGCCCAAGATGAAGCTCGATACGGCGAAGGCCTGGAGTTTCGCGCGCAGGATCGGCACACCGATCACGGCCGCTGCCGTATCCATGTCGCGGATGGCCATCCAGTTGCGACCGGTCTGGCTGCGCACGAGATTGTAGGAAAGCCAGGTCAGCACGGCGACGCTGGCGAGCGTCAGGTAATAGCGTCCGTGCGGGCTGTTGAGATCGATGCCGAAGACGGACAGACCCGCTGGAAGCGAGATCGTGGCGGACGGATCACCGTTGTAGAACCACGGAAATTTGAGAAACAGCCATTCGAAGAAGAACTGCGCGGCAAGCGTGCTGACGATCAGATAGAAACCCTTGATGCGGGTCGAGGGAAAGCCGAAGGCGAACCCGACCGCGCCGGCGACGATGCCGGCTGCTATCAGTGCCAATGGCAGCGGCAGTTCGGGCAGCCGCAGCTGGAAGGCAAATGCCGCATAGGCGCCCACCATCATGAACGCACCGGCGCCGAGCGATATCTGGCCGGCATAACCCGTCAAAAGGTTGAGGCCGAGACCTGCCAGCGACAGAATAAGGAACGGCACGGCGATAGCATTGATCCAGTATTCCGTGGCGAGGAAAGGTAGGGCAACAATGAGGGCAGCCGCGGCTATGCCGACCAGTGTCCGGGTGCTTGCGCCCTCGCCTATGCCGCCGGTAAGCCGGAGTTCAATATCGGACATGATTCAGACTCTTTCGATTTTCTGTTCGCCAAACAGACCTGCGGGGCGGATGAAGAGGAAGGCGAGCGCCAGCGCATAAGCAAACCAGGGCGTGATGCCGCCGCCGAGGAAGGGGCCGATATAGGTTTCGGCTAGGCTTTCCGTTGCACCGACAACGAGCCCGCCGACGATGGCGCCGGCGATAGAGGTGAAGCCGCCGATGATGAGCACCGGCAGGGCCTTCAGCACCACCAGCGACAATGAGAACTGCACGCCCTGGCGGGCGCCCCAGAGCAGACCGGCCACAAGCCCGACGAGCCCCGCAATGGTCCAGACGATCTGCCAGATGCGGTTGACATCGATGCCGATGGAGAGAGCGGCGCGAGTATCGTCGGCCACGCCCCTGAGCTCAACTCCGAGGCGGGTCTTGTTGAACAGCAGCGACAGGGCCACCACCAGGACGAGCGCGACTGCGGCGGCGGTGAGATCAAACTGGCTGATCATGATGTCGCCGAGGAAGATCGGCAGATCCTCGATGCCGAGATCGAGCGCCCTGACCTGCGACCCCATGAGCCCTTGGGCTGTCCCTTCGACGATGTAGGCCAGCCCGAGCGTCGCCATGAACAGCGTCATCGGGCTGCGGTTGACGAGCGGGCGCAGGATCAGCCTCTCGATCCCGACTGCCATCAGCGCAAGCACGACCACCGTGATCGCCAGCGCCACCAGCACCGGCACACCCTGATCGGTCAGCGACACGAAGGTCAGGGCTGCAAACAGCAGGATGGACCCCTGCGCGTAGTTGAAGACGCCGGAGGCCTTGTAGATAAGCACGAAGCCGATGGCGACGAGCGAGTACATCGTGCCCGCCAGCAGGCCGCCGATGAGGGTTTCGAGAAACATGTTCATGCGGCGATCTCAACCTTGTCGTGGCCCAGATACGCGGCGATGACCTCGGGATTGTCGCGAATGGTATCCGGCGCGCCATCGGCCAGCTTGCGCCCGTAATCGAGCACGACGACATGGTGAGCGAGCTTCAGCACGATGCCGATATCGTGCTCGATCAGCACGATCGTCAGCTTCAGGTCGCGGTTCAGCCTGGCAATGATCTGCGCGATTTCCTGTTTCTCGGCGCTGTTCATGCCTGCCAGCGGTTCATCGAGAAGCAGCAGGCGGGGAGCCGCGACAATGGCGCGCGCTAGTTCGACCTTCTTCTGCACGCCGTAGGGCAGCAAGGCCACGGTGGTCTCGGCATGCCGCTCCAGATCGAAGAGGCGCAGGACTTCATGGGCGCGCTCGCGGAAACGGCGCGCCTCGGCGCGTGCGCGCGGCAAAAGCAGTGCTTCTTCCAGGAGCGTTGCGCGAGCATGCCTGGACAGGCCGGCAATGACATTGTCGGCGACACTCATTCCCGAAAACAGCGCGTTGTTCTGGAACCCGCGGCCGATGCCGCGGCGCGCGGCCTCCAGCGGCTGCATCCGATGGAAATGTTCGCCCTCGAAGATGATCTCGCCTGAATCGGGAACATAGACGCCGTTCAGTATGTTCAGCAGCGAGCTTTTTCCCGCCCCATTCGGGCCGATCAGGGCGCAGATTTCCTGAGGCGCCACCTCGAAACTTAGATCGGAGATCGCCTTCACGCCTTTGAATGCGAGGGAGATGTTCTTGACTTCCAATGCGGGTGCGGATGGCGTTGTCATGAATTCAGCGCTCCATGGTGGCTAACAGAGGCAAAGTCCGACGGTCCGGCGGCGCGGGCCGCTTTCCCTTCGGCGCCGTGCAGGGATGATGTCAGGCCGGTTCGGATTGGCGGGCGTGCCCTTCGGTCAAGGTTGATTGCGCCGCGGCCTCGTCGCGCTTGACGCGTTCGATGTCGCGGAAGCGATGGGCCGGATGGTTTGCCGGCAGATAGGGGCCTTCGCCGAACAGCTTTTCGCGCAGTGTGCCCTCGCGATACTGCGTCGCGTAGACCCCGCGCTTCTGCAGTTCCGGCACGACGTATCCGATGACGTCGGCAAAGCTGTCATGCGCCAGCGCATAAGCCAGGTTGAAGCCGTCGATGTCGGTTTCCTCGACCCACTCCTGCAGAAGATCGGCGATCGTCGATGGCGATCCCACGAAAAGCGGCCCGAGACCGCCAATGCCGCCCCATTTTGCAAGCTCTTCGATGGACCAGACCTTGTCGCCTCCGGCCAGATGCTCGACGGCGGAGATGATCGCGTTTGTCTTGACCTTCTTGACCGTATCCGTCGGTTTGTAGTGTCCGAAATCGATGCCGGTCCAGCCAGACATCAGGACCAGGGCGCCGTCATAGGAGGCGTGGTTCGCGTAATCCTGATATTTAGCCCGTGCCTTTTCGTCGGTTTCATCGACGATGATGGTTGCCATCGCGTAGATCAGCACCTTTTTCGGATCGCGACCCTGCTCGGCGGCGCGCTTGCGGATTTCCGCGACATAGGCGCGGGTGGCATCCTTCAGAGGCGTCGAGATGAACACGCATTCGGCGTGGCCGGCGGCGAACTGCTTGCCGGCACCCGAGGCGCCGGCCTGGAAGAGAACGGGCGTACGCTGTGGCGAAGGTTCGCATAGGTGAAAGCCCGGCACATCAAAATATTTTCCCTTGTGGCCGATCTCGTGGATTTTTGTCGGATCGGCAAATATCCCGCGCTCCTTGTCGCGCAGCACGGCTCCCTCTTCCCAACTGCCCTCGAACAGCTTGTAGAGGACTTCGACATATTCGGTTGCAACGTCATAACGATTGTCGTGGCTGCGCAGCCCGCCCTGGCCGATGTTCTTGGCCCCGCTCTCCAGATAGGACGTGACGATGTTCCAGCCGATACGGCCCTTGGTATGGTGGTCCGCCGTCGAGAGGCGGCGTGCGAAGGTGTAGGGGTGCTCAAAGCTCGTCGAAGCCGTGATGCCGATGCCGAGATGTTTGGTGGCCAAGGCGATCGGGTTGGCGAGCTGCAACGGATCGTTCACCGGGATTTGCACGCCTTGCAGCAACGCATTGTCGAGGTTGCCCTTGTAGACATCATAATAGCCGATCACATCGGCGATGAAGACGGAGTCGAAGAATCCGGTCTCCAAAAGCCTGGCGAGATCTGTCCAATACTCCAGATCCTTGTAGTCCCAGGACCGGTCACGCGGGTGGCGCCAGAGGCCAGGCGACTGGTGACCGACGCAGTTCATTTCGAAGGCATTGAAGCGGATGGTCTTGCTCATTGTCGGTTCCGGAATCCTGCAAGCAATCGTGGTTGAGCTGGCAGGGTAGGGCCGGGAGCCAAATATCAAAGTAAATATATGGTTTTAATAGACTAATCTAGGGAATAGCATTCCTCGATCGAGCCGTTTCGCGGAAGCAAGGTGTTTGCGCGAGATCCCCATCAGGAAAAAGTAGACGCAATCACCTTGCCGCCGGTGGCGATCTTGACCCGGTCCGCCAAGCGGATGGTGCGATGATCCTGACGGCGATGGTCGGGCTGATCTGGCGCCGGCCTTCTCCACGTGGTCGTCTTTGGTGCCGGGCCGCGTCTCGACATCCGCCGCGGCTCAGCCCGCTGACGGTGTTCCTGCCGAATATGAAGCAGGCCAGAAACTGGAAGCCGGCGCGGCGCTCAGGTGAAGTCAGCTAGACTTCGGCTTTTGGCCCGTCGCGGCCAAATAGCGGCCTAAGCTCTAAGCCAAATGCCACCGCCCACACGTATCATGCGGACTTAAGCACGGCAAATGACCGTTTGCGCATGGCCCGCTTTGCCTGGAAACTGACGGCGGGAGCGGGGCGGCCGACATGGAAGCCCTGGATCTTGTCTATGCCGAATTCGCGCATCAAGACCATCTGCTCGTCGGTTTCCACCCCTTCGACCAGGATCTTGTGGCCGCGATTTCGGACCAGGGTGATAATGTCCTGCAGCATTGCCTTGCCGCTCGGGGAACTGCAGTCGTGAAGAAACGAGCGGTCGATCTTCACCGTATCGAAATCGATCAGGCGAAGCCACGAAAGGCCCGCGAAGCCCGTCCCGAAATCATCGAGCCATATCTTGATCCCGAGCAGCTTCAGGTCGCTGATGCAGCGCAGGATGTCCGAATGCATCTCCATCTCCAGCCCTTCGGTGATCTCGAAGGCCAGTCTGCTGCCGGCGACGCGGGTCTCGCCCAGAATGGTCGCAACAGACGTTGCGAAGCCCGGTGTCTTGAGCTGGATCGGGGAGACGTTGACACTGACGACACGGACGTGGTCATCCGCCAGGAGCTCGGCGCACACCGTCCTTATCGCCCAGCGCCCGAGCTCCAAGATCGCGCCGGTTCGCTCGGCGACGGGAATGAACAGGCTCGGCGGAACCGATGTACCGTCCAGCATCTTCAGGCGCATCAGAGCCTCTACCGCTTCAACCCGGTCCGATTTGACATCCTGGATGGGCTGATAAACGAGTGAAACGAGATTCTGGCCGATCGCGATCTTCAGCAAGGCCGCAATGTTCTCGCTCTCGTCGCTGCTTTGCGGATCGGTTGGGTCGAACAGCCGGGCACAGTTTCGGCCACCGGCTTTTGCCAGATAAAGCGCGCGATCGGCCTCGTGGATGATCTTCTCCAGCTTGGCCCCGGTCTGCGTCCTGGTGAATGCCGCGCCAACGCTCACGGTTACGATCGAGACGCCGTCGCGCCGCAGTTCGTGCGTCAGCGCCAGGTTCTCCACCGTGCTGCAAATGGCTTCCGCGATGTCCAGGATCTGCTCTTTTTTCTCCATGCGAGCCAGGACGATGAACTCTTCACCGCCATAGCGGCCGATGGAGCCATTGTACTGTTTGATCATATCGCTAAGGGCATTGGCGACATGGATCAGGCAGCGGTCGCCTTCCTGATGGCCGTAGCAGTCGTTGAATTTCTTGAAGAAGTCCACGTCGATGAGGATTGCCCCGAAACTGGTGCCGACCTTTTGCCAATCGCTCCAATAGTCCCGCAGCTTCTCGTCGATCGCGCGCCGGTTCTCCAGACCTGTCAGCGGATCGGTCCGCGACAATCTCAGCAGGGCCTTGCCGCGTTCGGTCGCCTCATTGTGCTGGATCTTGGCTTCCAGGGCATTCAGGAAGACGTTGTAGCGTTCCTCATTCAGCTTCCAGTTCACATACGAGGTGAACGTGAAACAGGATATATAGAAAGCCCCGAATACCATTTTGTATGTAAGGGTTGAAGGAACGAAATAATTCACGATGTAAAGTATGCACAATATTATTGCGGAAGTTACGATGGAAAGCTTGAAATTGAACGTAAAGAAAAGGTTTGCGCTCATCATGAATATGGTCCCGAAGACCATATAGTAGGAGACGCTTTCCTTGTCCGCGCCAAGAACCGCTGGGCACAACCAACCAACATAGCCGAAGATGATGGCTCCGGCACAGGTCACGTCGAGCCATTCCGTTCCAATCCCCCGGCGAAGCTGTGCTTCGAGGATCAAAAGCGCGCTCAAGCCGACCGCGAAGCGCGCCGTGATCGTGTAGGCCGCAACATCCGGGATCAGCAGCAGATCGGTTGCCGAAAACAAGAGATAGATGGCAACCGCGATCCAAAGCCCTGGCCTGGCTTCTCCTCTTCGCGTCGCCTGCGCTTCGGTGCGGTAAAGGGTGCGGAGCTCGTCGGCGCTCAGTTCATAGCGCGGCTCGTACGGCTCCGCATCAACCGCATCGACCAACACGGATGACAGGTGTTCGTTCATGACAATAGACCCCGTTTGAAAGGGATTTTGTTTTCCGAACTCATTTCCAGCTTCTGCCCCCACGCGGGCCGGCTCCTTAGGACGCGACGGCGATTGCGACGCCGGGCAAACAAATGCAATCGGGCAAGACAAGTTTCCGTTAACTCGAACCCGGAATTCGGGCCGGAAGCCGTCTAAAGAGGAACATGGTTTGCGGGAAATTAATCATAAAGATAAAATGCCGTTGGCCCGACATTGGCAAAGGGAGCATTCTACGCAATAAGTTAACCGACTGTTAACTATGGAGTGATGGCGTGCAGACCGTTCTTGATGGCAAAAGCTTGATTACTGCCGAGATGCTCGCCGGCACGCTGCCTCGGGGAAAGCTCGAGCATCATGGCGAGGCGTTCGAAACCGCGCGCGCGGAGCTGGTGCTCATTCTCCACGCGACACAGCAGCAGATCGAACAGGACAAGAACCCCGCCGAGATCGTCGGTCGCTTGCTGTCCTTCCTCAATGGCCTGCATTCCAAGGTTCATCCCGACGTCTGGCATGCGTTGATACCGGTTGCGCAGAACCATCCGATCCTGAAGTATTTTCTCGAGGATCCGCTGACGCACTGGTCCTTCACCAAGCCCAGGGGCTATTCCGGCGACGCGCAGTTGCTTGATTACATTTATTGCGATCCGCATGTGGCAGAGAGCGTGGCCAGCGCCTCGGAGGTCGGCAAGGCCCTGTACAGCCATACCCAGAACGTACCGTCATGCGTCGCCGCACGGGAGCGGCGCGATCTCTTGACCCGATACGTCGATCAGATCGCAACCAAGAACGGACCGGAAACCGAGGTCCTGGCGATCGCGGCCGGCCATTTGCGGGAAGCCAATCGTTCGGTCGCCTTGGCGGAGGGCCGGCTCAAGCGTTGGGTAGCGCTCGATCAGGACCCCCAGAGCGTTGGGCTGATCGCGCGCGATTTCCAGGGCACCGCGGTCGAAGCCATCGACGGCTCGGTGCGGACCGTGCTCACGCGAGGCCACAAGCTCGGCAAGTTCGATTTCGTCTATGCCTCCGGCCTTTATGACTACCTCGCCCACAACGTCGCGGTGAAACTCACGAAGACCTGCCTGCAGATGTTGAAGCCGAACGGGACGTTCCTGTTTGCCAACTACGCCGAGGGCACGCCTGACGCCGGCTACCGGGAGACATTCATGGACTGGGTGTTGCTGCTGCGGTCGGAGGTCGATATGTGGAACATCGTCAATGCCAGTGTCGACCGCAACGCCGTCGAGGCGCAGGTGTTCTTCGGCGAGAACCGCAACGTGCTCTATGCCGTCATTGAAAAGCGCGGATAGCACCCGCCTGGACTGCACCGGGCCGGGCGTGCCTTTGGCTTGCACCTCCGGCCGCCTTCCGCTATAGAGCCGCCACCCGCGTAGACACCCTTGGAGGCAACGCGGCGGAAGGCCGCCTTCCCGCATGATCCCGAAAAGTGGATTCCGGTTTTCGGACCAGATCATGCGTGGGTATGTCGGCTTTCGACGTTTACGGTCCAGGCACTCTGCCAACCGTGAGCGCTCCAGTAAACCGAAAGGAAATGCCATGAGCCACGACACTTACGAGCTCAAGGCCGAAGCACGCGAACAGGTCGGTAAGGGGTCCGCCCGTGCAGTTCGCCGCAACGGTAAAGTGCCTGCAGTAATCTATGGTGACAAGCAGCCTCCCCTGGCTATCGCGCTCACCTACAAGGACATCTATTACAAGATCCATGGCGGCGGGTTCCTGACCACGATCGCCACGATCGATGTCGACGGCAAGAAGATCCAGGTCCTGCCGAAGGACTTCCAGCTCGACCCGGTCAAGGATTTCCCTGTCCATGTCGACTTCCTGCGCATCGGCAAGGACACCCAGGTCAATGTCGACGTGCCTGTCCACTTCATCAACGAGGACAAGTCGCCCGGCATCAAGCGCGGCGGCGTGCTCAACATCGTGCGTCACGAAGTCGAGTTCCACTGCCCGGCCAATGCGATCCCGGAATTCATCACCGTCGATCTCACCGGCGCCAACATCGGCGACTCGATCCACATCTCGGCGGTCAAGCTGCCGGCTGGCGTCAAGCCTGTGATCTCCGACCGCGACTTCACCATCGCGACCATTGCCGGTTCGTCGGCGATGAAGCCGGAGACGGAAGAGACGGCTGAAGTGGCTGCACCCGAAGCGGCTCCTGCCGCCGAAGAGAAGTAACTCTTTCCCGCCCGGAGCAGACGATGCTTGTCTTTGCAGGCCTCGGCAATCCGGGCGCGAAATACGCCAGCAACCGCCACAATGTCGGTTTCATGGCGGCGGACGCAATCGCCCGCCGCCATTCCTTTTCGCCCTGGACGAAGAAATTCCAGGGCCTGATTTCCGAGGGCACGCTTGGCGACGAAAAGATCGTCCTGATCAAGCCGCAAACCTTCATGAACCTGTCCGGGCAGTCCGTCGGCGAAGCACTGCGCTTCTACAAGCTCGAGCTTTCCGCACTCACGGTCTTCTATGACGAGATCGACCTTGCTGAAGGCAAGCTGCGCATAAAGACTGGCGGCGGCGCCGGCGGCCATAACGGCATTCGCTCGATCGACGGCCATGTCGGCAACGCCTATCGCCGCGTACGCATCGGCGTCGGCCATCCCGGCGTCAAGGAAATGGTCCAGCACCATGTGCTCGGCGATTTCGACAAGGCCGACCGCGAATGGCTCGAACCGCTGCTCGACGCGATCGCCGACAACGCCGCCATGATCGCCAAGGGCGACGAGTCCGGCTTCATGAACAAGACCAGCCTCGCCGTCCAGGGCAAGGCCGGCTCGCAACCGGAAAAGCAGGCACCGAAGCAGCCGGCGCAGAAGCAGCAAAGTCACGTCCGCCAGGCACGGCCGCAGCAGGTGCCAGCCAAGCTGCCGGAAAGCGGTCCAATGGCCGCCATGCTGAAGAAGCTGTTCGGCGGCAAGGACTGAGCATCAAGGGGACCGAAGGGCTTGACGTTGATCACCCCTATCGCCCATAGCCCTGATCAAATTTCTATTTTCCCGATAGGACCGAACAAAAATGGGTTTCAAATGCGGCATCGTTGGCTTGCCCAACGTCGGCAAGTCGACGCTTTTCAACGCGTTGACCAGAACGGCTGCGGCGCAAGCCGCCAACTATCCATTCTGCACCATCGAACCGAACACCGGCGAGGTGGCGGTGCCAGATCCGCGCCTGCAGAAGATCGCCGCGATCGCCAAGTCGAAGGAGATCATCCCGACCCGCATATCCTTCGTCGACATTGCCGGTCTGGTGCGCGGTGCCTCGAAGGGCGAAGGGCTGGGCAACCAGTTTCTCGCCAACATCCGTGAGGTCGACGCCATCGTGCATGTGCTGCGCTGCTTCGAGGATGACGACATTACCCATGTCGAGGGCCGCATCGACCCCGTCGCCGATGCCGAGACGGTCGAGACCGAGCTGATGCTCGCCGACCTCGACAGCCTCGAACGCCGCATCGTGCAATTCCGCAAGCGCGCCGGCAGCAAGGACAAGGAAGCGACGACCGTGCTGCCGCTGATGGAGGCAGCGCTCGAACTGCTGCAGGCCGGCAAGCCGACCCGCATTCTGCTCAAGGGTATTTCGCCCGAAGATTTGCGCATCCTGCAGGGCTTGAACCTTCTGACCTCGCATCCCGTGCTCTATGTCTGCAATGTCGCCGAGGCCGACGCCGCCACCGGCAACGAGCACACCAGTGCCGTGGAAAACATGGCCACCGCCCAAGGCGCCGGCACCGTGGTGATCTCGGCGGCGATCGAGGCGGAAGTCGCCCAGCTCTCCGACGAGGAAGAAATGGAATTCCTGTCGTCGCTGGGCCTCGACGAACCCGGCCTGAACAAGGTCATCCGCGCCGGCTACGACCTGTTGCATCTCATCACCTATTTCACCGCCGGGCCGAAGGAGACGCGCGCCTGGACCATCCATAAGGGCGACAAGGCGCCACAGGCCGCCGGTGTCATCCACACCGATTTCGAGCGCGGCTTCATCCGCGCCCAGACCATCTCCTACAACGACTTCGTCACACTGGGCGGCGAAGTGGCGGCCAAGGAAGCCGGCAAGGCGCGCGACGAAGGCAAGGAGTATGTCGTCCAGGACGGCGACGTGCTGCTGTTCAAGTTCAACACCTGACGCCGGCCTGTCAGGCACCCAAACATCCGACGAGTAATCGGGGAAGCTTTCTCGGCGTGATCTTCCGATCCGGCCCGTGGCGATCGGTTGGGTCGCCACTTGTCTTGATTTTGTCACGTCACAGGTCTAAGCGGCAGAAGCACGGTCGGCGCTGACGTCGAGAACCGTGCAATCCAACACGACGCGTCAATCCGAACGCACCCTTTGGCCCCAGCAAGGGATACCAGGCGATGATCAAGGCCTTCGTCGTGGACAATGATCGCCTGCGCGTCGTCGACGATCTCCTGGCAAACAGCGAGACCATCGTCTGGGCGGACCTGTTCAACCCGACAAAGGAAGAGGAAGCGACGATCGAGAGCTGGCTCGGCGTTGCCATTCCGACGCGCGAGGAGATGGAGGAGATCGAGATTTCGAGCCGCCTCTATGTCGAGGACGGCGCCTATTTCATGACCGCCACCCTGCCCGCCCAGACCGAAATCGACGATCCCTTGATGTCGCCAGTTACCTTCGTGCTGGCCGGCACAAGGCTGATCACGGTGCGCTACCACGAGCCGAAGGCCTTCAAGACCTTTCCGCAGCGCGCCGAGAAGGTGGCGACCGGCTGCACCAGCGGCGACACCATCCTGATCGGCTTGCTGGAGGCGATCGTCGACCGTCTCGCCGACATTCTGGAACGCGCCGGCCGCGACATCGAGGCGATCTCGCGCGATATCTTCGAAGCGCGATCGACCAAGGTTTCCAAGCGCAATCGCGACTTCCAGGAACTTCTGAAAGCCATCGGCCGCAAGGAGGACATCGCGTCTTCGATCCGCGACAGCCTGATCTCGCTGCAGCGCCTGGCAGGCTTTTTCGCCCATGCCTCGACCCGCACCAAGATGAGCAAGGACACCAAGGCGCGCATCAAGACGCTGTCGCGCGATGTGCTGTCGCTGGCCGACCACGCCACCTTCCTGTCGCAGAAGATCTCCTTCCTGCTCGACGCCACCCTCGGCATGATCTCGATCGAGCAGAACGCCATCATCAAGATCTTCTCGGTCGCCGCCGTCATCTTCCTGCCGCCGACTTTGGTCGCCTCGATCTACGGCATGAATTTCGACGTCATCCCCGAGTTGAAATGGGAGCTTGGCTATCCCTTCGCCATCGCCATGATGGTGCTGTCGGCGATCCTGCCCTTCTGGTACTTCCGCCGCCGCGGCTGGCTCTGAGTGGCCCTGTCGATCGGCTGCCACAGGCTGGCGCAGTAGAAATCGCTTGACCAAATGAACGCCGGCCTGCATCCGGAAACCCCGATCCTGGGGATCGTGGGTCGACAAGCCGGATTCCAGACCATGACTGCAGAGATAAAAACATGGGCCTATGAGGACTTCATCGAGGGCGCGTCGATCGACCTCGGCTCGAAGCTCGTGAGTGCCGCCGAGATCGTCGAATTCGCCGGAGAATTCGACCCGCAGCCGATGCATCTCGACGAGGAAGCCGGCAAGGCCAGCATCCTCGGCGGGCTGGCAGCGTCGGGCTGGCACACCTGCGCAATGTTCATGCGCATGCTGTGCGATGCGTTCCTGCTGGACTCGACCTGCCAGGGCGCGCCCGGAGTCGATCAGGTCAAATGGAAAAAGCCGGTCTTGGCCGGCGACCAACTGACCGGCACCCTGATGGTTATTGCCAAGCGCCTGTCGAAATCGAAGCCGCAACTCGGCTTCGTCACCATGCGCAGCGAACTGTTCAACCAGCGTGGCGAAAGCGTCTTCGAGCTCGAGAACTCCGTCATGTTCCTCACGCGCGATGCCGCGGGGAGCCAAGCATGACACTGGACGAGTTCTTCCGTATCGGCGCCACCGTCACGCTCGGCTCGCACACATTCGAGCCCGAGGCGATCAAGGCCTTCGCCCGAGAATACGATCCGCAGATCTTCCATATAGACGAGGAGGCCGCGAAGAAAAGTGTGCTCGGCGGCCTCTGCGCATCCGGCTGGCACACGGCCGCGACCTGGATGAAACTCAATCTGGAAAACCGTATGGACGCCGAGAGCGCTGCGTGGAGCGGTCCCGGTCCAGTGCCGGAATTCGGCCCCTCGCCCGGCTTCAAGAACCTGAAATGGCTGAAGCCGGTCTATGCCGGGCAAACCATCACCTTCACGCGCACCGCGCTGTCGCACCGCCCAATCGCCTCACGCCCCGGCTGGCGGCTGCTGGCGCTGCGTTCGGAAGCTTTCGATTCCACCGGCGACAAGGTGCTCGAGTTCGAAAGCGCCGTTCTGGTGAAGGCCGAGTAACGCCACTTTCCCTCTCCCTTCTTGTAGGAGAAGGGAGAGCACTCCTCAATGTCCTTCGAACCCTATCAGCGTTCTGACCGGCACACCGAGAGCTTCGAGCTTGGCGCGGCCGCCGAGGTCCGGCAGGTCGATGACAAAACAGGCAGCGAGGATGTCGGCGCCGATCTGGCGCAGAAGTTTGACCGCGGCTTCAGCCGTTCCGCCGGTGGCGATCAGATCGTCGACCAGGATCACCTTCTCGCCCGGAGCAACGCCGTCCTTGTGCATCTCCATTTCGTCCAGTCCGTATTCCAGGCTGTAGGCGACGCGCACCGTTTCGTAGGGCAGCTTGCCCTTCTTGCGGATCGGCACGAAACCGGCCGAGAGCTGATGGGCGACGGCGCCGCCAAGGATGAATCCACGTGCCTCGATGCCGGCGATCTTGTCGATCTTCTGGCCGGCATAGGGATGCACCAGTTCGTCGATGGCGCGGCGGAAGGCGCGCGCATTGCCGAGCAGCGTGGTGATGTCGCGAAACAGGATGCCGGGCTTGGGATAATCCGGAATGGTGCGGATCGCGGCGAGCAATGTGTCTTCGAGGGAGGATTTCATGGGTCGAGATTACCTGAAACGGACGTTCTTGCGCGACAATTGTTCGATCGAACTGCAGCCCATCAGCTTCATGCCGCGTTCGATCTCGACCCGCATCTGCTCAAGCGCCCGTTCGACGCCGGGCTGGCCTGCCGCCGCGAGCGGGAACAGATAGTAGCGTCCGACGCCGACGGCCTTGGCACCGAGCGACAGCGCCTTCAGCACATGCGTGCCGCGCTGCACGCCGCCATCCATGATGACGTCGATCCTGTCGCCAACGGCGTCGACGATCTCGGCAAGCTGATCGAACGCCGCCCGCGAGCCATCCAGCTGCCGCCCGCCATGGTTCGACAGCACAATGCCGCTGCAGCCGATGTCGACGGCGCGTCTTGCATCCTCCACCGACATGACGCCCTTGAGGCAGAACGGACCCGACCAAAGCTTGACCATCTCGGCCACGTCGTCCCACGTCATCGACGGGTCTAGCATCTCGGTGAAGTAGCGGCTGATCGACATCGTGCCGCCGCCCATGTCGACATGCTCGTCGAGCTGCGGCAGCTTGAACCCCTCATGGGTGAAATAGTTGATCGCCCAGGCCGGCTTGAGCGCGAACTGTGCCATTCCGGCGAGATTGAGCTTGAAGGGAATGGCAAAGCCGGTGCGTTTGTCGCGCTCGCGGTTTCCCCCGGTGATGCTGTCGACGGTCAGCATCATCACCTCGACGCCGACCGCCTTTGCGCGCTGCATCATCGCCCGGTTGAGGCCGCGATCCCGGTGGAAATAGAACTGGTAGACCTGTGGGCTGCTGCTGATGCCGCGCGCCTCCTCGAGGCTGACGGTGCCAAGCGAGGAGACGCCGAACATGGTGCCGTATTTGGCGGCGGCCCTGGCGACCGCGCGCTCACCCTGATGGTGGAACAGGCGCTGCAAGGCGGTCGGCGAGCAATAGAACGGCATCGCCAGCTTCTGGCCCATGACCGTCACCGACATGTCGACCTCGCTCACTCCGCGCAGCACGTTGGGAACAAGGTCGCAGGTCTCGAAGCTTTCGGTGTTGCGGCGATAAGTGACCTCATCGTCGGCCGCGCCGTCGATGTAATTGAAGATCGGCCCGGGCAGCCGCTGCTGTGCCATCCGCCGGAAATCGGAAAAGTTGTGACAGTCGCTGAGCCGCATCATCGAATTCCAAAGGCCATGGCGGGACGAGCTTCTCGCCACCGTTCGATGCGTCGAATATCAACCTGATGCCGCCATGCCAACGGACTAATTGCCGAACTTTCGCTTGAGCACTGGTGCAGACGGAAAAGGAGCGCCTGAAGCGCCCCTTCCCGTCTGACCCGGCCGACAAAGATTACATGCCGAGATCGGAACGAAGCTCGGCTCTGGCCACTTCATATTCAGCCTTGAAGTCGTCCCGGTTGAGCAGGACCGCGGCAATAACGCTGCCGGAAATCTTGCCCATCTCGACGTCGGACGCATAGTGGATGCCGCCGACCTCGCGGTTGTGGGCGTATTCGGCCGCACGCGCCATGATCTCGGCGCGCTTTTCCGGGACCATGTCGGACAGGATGATGCCCATCATCGTGCCGACGGTGGCATGGCCGGACGGCCAGGAACCGGAGCTCGACAGCTTGACCGCCGGCTTGACGAGATCGCTGAGCTGATGCGGGCGCGGGCGCTTCCAGACATCCTTGGCCGGGTCGACTACAGCCCCTTCGGTAGCCACCACGCGATCGAAGAAAGCGCTGAATTTCGGCAGCGTTTCCTTGTTGAATTTCGGCCCCATGACGTCGGCAAAGCGCCAGACATTCTCCTCGGCATCAGCCACCGCGCTGGCGACCATCTCCGGGGTGCGCGTCACCTGCAGCGTCAGCACCTCGCCGAGTTCGGCCTTGGTCTGCGCCGAATCGTTTGCCGGCGGCGGCGGCAGGATCATCGTCAGGTCGACGTCCTTGTTGGTGACGAAGGGCTGGGCGTCTTCCGCTTGCGCTGCCGAGCCGAGGATGAGCAGCAACAGGCCTGCCGCGAGCGATGCGTATCTTTTCATAAATGCGATCCTTTGATGAGAGCAGCACAGGATCGCCGGATGCGATGACGGCCATGTGACATGACCAGCCTCCGGAAATGCAAAAGGGCGCCTCTCGGCGCCCTTCGCGATCACTTGATTGTGTGGCCTAGTGGGCCACGCCTTCCCACACCTTGCGCTTGGTGAGATAGACCAGCGCGCCGAACAAAAGCAGGAACACCAGAACGCGAAAACCGGTCTTCTTGCGGTCTTCCATATGCGGCTCGGCCGCCCACGCCAGGAAGGCGGAGACGTCGCGGGAATACTGGTCGACGGTCTGCGGCGCACCGTCATCATAGGTCACCTGGCCGTCGGAGAGCGGCTTGGGCATTTTCAGCGACACGCCGGACATGAAGTACGGATTGTAGTGGGTGCCTTCCGGGATCACCATGCCGGCCGGCGGCGTCTGGTCGTAGCCGGTCAGCAGCGAGTGGATATAGTCGGGACCGCCGGCATCGTATTGTGTGAAGATGTCGAAGACGAATTGCGGAAAGCCGCGCTCGACGCCGCGCGCCTTGGCCAGCAGCGACATGTCGGGCGGGGCAGCGCCGCCATTGGAAGCAGCAGCCGCTTCCTCATTGGCGAAGGGCGGCGGGAAATGGTCGGACGGCTTGCCGGGACGGTCGAACATGTCGCCGGCATCGTTGGGGCCGTCATGGATTGTGTACTCGGCCGACAGCGTCTTGATCTGCGCATCGGAATAGCCGAGGTCCGACAGCGTGCGGAACGCCACCAGGTTCATCGAATGGCAGGCCGAGCAGACTTCCTTGTAGACCTTGAGGCCGCGCTGCAACTGCGCCTTGTCGTAAGTGCCGAATGGGCCGGTGAAACTCCAGTCCATTTCCTTTGGCTCGTCGATCGGGAAATGCGTCGGATTGGCCACATTGTGTGCCTCTTCGGCGGCGATCGCCCGAGTGCCCGCGGCCCCAGTGGCGACCGCCACGAGGCCGATCAGCGCCAGCGAGGTGAGAATCTTTTTCATGCCAAATCCCCTTAGATTCTCTACCCGCTCAGCCTTTGGTTTCCGGAGCCGCCGTAGCGCCCGCCGGATGTCCGCTGCCGCCCTTGTTCTTCTCGAGCACCGCCTCGGTGATCGAGTTCGGCAGCCGTCGCGGCGTCTCGATCAGGCCGAGCACCGGCAGCGCGATCAGGAAGAAGGCGAAGTAGAACAATGTCGCCATCTGCGCCATGAACACATAGCTGCCTTCGGCCGGCTGCGAGCCCAGCCAGCCAAGCAGGATGGCATCGGCCACGAACAACCAGAAGAACAGCTTGTACCAGGGCCGGTAAACGGCCGAGCGTACCTTCGAAGTGTCGAGCCACGGCACCAGGAACAACATGACGATGGCGCCGAACATGCACAGCACGCCGCCGAGCTTGGAGTTGATCGGCCCGACATTGAAGGTGATGGCGCGCAGGATCGCGTAGAACGGCAGGAAGTACCATTCGGGCACGATGTGGGCCGGCGTCTTCAGCGGGTTGGCGACGATGTAGTTGTCGGGATGGCCGAGATAGTTCGGCAGGTAGAAGACGAAATAAGCGAAGAAGAACAGGAACACGATCATGCCGAACGCGTCCTTGATGGTCGCGTAGGGGGTGAAGGCGACAGTGTCGGTCTTCGACTTGACCTCGATACCCGTCGGGTTCGACTGGCCCACGACATGCAGCGCCCAGATGTGCAAAACGACGACGCCGGCAATCATGAACGGCAACAGATAGTGCAGCGCAAAGAAACGGTTCAGCGTCGGGTTGTCGACGGCAAAGCCGCCGAGCAGCAGCTGCTGAATCCAGTCGCCGACCAGCGGAATGGCGCTGAAGAAGCCGGTGATGACGGTGGCGCCCCAGAAGCTCATCTGGCCCCATGGCAGCACGTAGCCCATGAAACCGGTCGCCATCATCAGGAGATAGATGATGCAGCCGAGGATCCAGAGCAGTTCGCGCGGCGCCTTGTAGGAGCCGTAATAGAGGCCACGGAAGATGTGGATGTAGACGGCGACGAAGAAGAACGAGGCGCCGTTCGAATGCATGTAGCGCAGCAGCCAGCCGGAATTCACGTCGCGCATGATCTTCTCGACCGAGCCGAAGGCCAGATTGGTGTCAGCCGTGTAATGCATGGCCAGCACGATGCCGGTCAGGATCTGCGCCACCAGCATGATCGAAAGGATGCCGCCAAAGGTCCACGCATAGTTGAGGTTGCGCGGCACCGGATAGGCAACGAAGCTGTCATAGACCAGCCGCGGCAGCGGCATGCGGGCGTCGAACCAGCGTCCGAGACCGGTTTTGGGCGTATAGGTCGAGTGTCCCTCGCTCATCGAAATATCCCCTGCCTCAACCGATAAGGATCTTGGTATCGGAAATGAACTTGAATACCGGAACCGCCATGTTCTCAGGCGCCGGGCCTTTGCGGATGCGGCCGGCCGTATCGTATTGCGAACCGTGGCACGGGCAGAACCAGCCGCCGAAATCGCCTTCCTGGCCAAGCGGAATGCAGCCGAGATGCGTGCAGACCTGAACCATCACCATCCAGGCCTCCTTGCCGGGCGTGGTGCGATTGGCGTCGGTCGCCGGCGCATCGGACGGCAGATTGGCGTTGCGGGCGATCGGATCCTTGAGATCGGCGAGATTGACAGCCTCGCCGTCCTTCATTTCCTGTTCGGTGCGGTTGCGGACCACGACCGGCTTGCCGCGCCACTTGACGATCAGCGACATGCCCGGCGTCAGCGAGGCGACGTCGACTTCGACGGAAGCGAGCGCCAGCGTCGAGGCATCGGGGCGCATCTGGTCGATGAACGGCCACGCGAAAGCACCCGCGCCGACCACTGCGGCCATGCCGGTGGCGACGTAGAGAAAATCACGACGGTTGGGATCCTGGGTGTCGGTTGCGCTCACGGGTGCCTGATCCTTTCGCCTCTTCCGTGCCGGTGGCTGAGCCTTGTTCCCCGCTCAATTACGCCAACCCGACAGCGCATGGCGAACAGGCTTGCGAATTCCTCCGGCATTTGGACTTCGGTTTATGCGTGAAGCCCGTTTTTGTCCAGACGGGTGAAGGCACAAGGGCAGATTGTCGCGGGCGTTCCGCACAGCGATGAATTTGACGTGCTTGGCTAAATGTAGCAATATGTCTACATCTACTCGACGGAGGTGCTGAAATGAACATCTCAACGAAGACGATCACCATCATGTCGAGCCGTGAATTCAACCAAGACACGGCGCTTGCGAAGCGGGCTGCCAGGAACGGACCGGTTATCATCACCGATCGCGGCAAGCCTTCCCATGTGCTGATTTCGATGGAGGAATACGAGCGGTTGGAGAAGAAGCCGAGAAGCCTCGCGGACGCGATTGCCGACGATCGCCCCGAAGCAGACTTCGACTGGGAACCACCTCGCCTGGAAGGACCGTTTTTCAAGATTCCCGATCTCGACTGATGTTTATTCTCGACACCAATGTCGTTTCGAATCTGCGTCGTCGGGACAAGGCCGATCGCAACGTTTTAGCCTGGTCTGAGACCCACGACGTCGCCAGCTTTTTCATGTCGGTGATTTCGATCCTGGAACTCGAAATCGGAACACTGTTGTTGTCGAGGAAGGACACCCGCCAGGCCGCCATGTACCGTGAGTGGTTGGATCAAATACTAATTCCACAGTTCGACGACCGGATACTGAGCATAGACACGGCCGTTGTCGTGCGTTGCGCAAACCTCCACGTTCCTGACCCTAAGCCGGAACGCGATGCTCTCATTGCCGCCAGCGCGCTTGTCAATAATTTGACAGTCGTGACACGCAATACCAAGGATTTTGAGGGCACCGGGGTGAAGCTTTTCAATCCCTGGATACCCGCGAAGGGCTAGATAGCCAGGGCACAAATCATAGACCGCGACACCTGGTCTGTTCGCTCCGACCATTGGAAGGGCGAATTGCAATGTGGCGCCTACGGCTCTCCTGCCTGATCTTCAACTATCTGCCTGGCGTCGGAGGCGGCCCCGCCTGCATACACATCCCTACGCTGAGATCTTCATCATTCGCCAGGGCACCGGCCTGTTCACCGTCGGCGACCAGGAGATCGAGGCATCCGCCGGCCAGATCCTGATCGTGCCGCCCAATACGCCGCACAAATTCACCAATCTCGGCCCAGGCCCGCTGGAGACGACCGACATCCACGAGAATGGCAGCTTCATCACCGAATGGCTTGAGTAGACCATGATCCCGAAAAGTGGGAACCGGTTTTCGGAATAAGATCATGGTCCAACAAAAGAGAGTTATTTCGCGCCGAGCCTGGCCAGCACCGCTTTCGGGATGTTGTATTCACGAATGACGGTATCGTGCTTGCGCAAGCCGCACAGCTCGCGCTGGATGAAATAGCCATGCACCGCCTCGGCGGCATCCTTGAGCAGCCGGGGGCGCAGTTGCTCGTCGGCATTGTCGCGCAGCCTGGCCAACGTTTCCTCTACCCGCTGGCCGGCGCGGCCAAGTGCTGCCGCCTTTTCCGCCAATATTTCATGGCCGAGCGCGTCGAAGGCGGCTTCCGCGGACGAGGCGCCGGCTAGATGAGATGGCGGACGCAAGGACATTTCAGCTTCCTTTCCCGAAGACCATGCGGTGTGTGACGAATTCTTCGCCTTCCACGCGCTGAAAGCCAAGCCGTTCGTAGAAACCGAAGGCTTCTTGCGGCGCGCGGGTGTTCAGCACGGCGAAATGGTGACGTGCCCTGTCGATAACGGTCTCGACCAGCATCCGGCCAAGACCGTTGCGACGGTGGCGCGCACTGACGAACAGGTGCCGGACCCGGCCGTGGCCCCTGGCCTCGAAATAGGGATCGATGTTCAGCCCGCACACGCCGGCGAGTTCCCGGCCATTCCAGGCTCCGTAGAGTGCCTCGCCGCGCTTCAAGAACTTGTTGCGGCCGCTAGCCCAGCCATCCGCCAGGCGCACCAGCATCCAGTAGCCCCCAAACCGGCTTTCCTGCTTCAGCGCGTCGAAGGCCGGCGTGGTTGGCCGGAGCCGCTTGAGCACATAGCTCACTCCGGGGCCGATCTCTGGAATTACCTCTGCCGATCCAACCATGCCCTACTCCGCAGGCCGCGTCTCTTCGAGCACGCTGTCCTCGTGATAGAGAAAACCGCCGGACTGCCGCTTCCACAGCCGCGCATAGAGCCCGTCGAGCGCCACCAGCTGGTCATGCGTGCCTTGCTCGACGATGCGGCCGCCGTCGAGCACCACCAGCCGGTCGAGTGCTGCGATCGTCGACAGCCGGTGGGCGATGGCGATGACCGTCTTGTTCTCCATCAGCCGCGTCAGATTCTCCTGGATTGCCGCCTCGATATCCGAATCGAGCGCCGAGGTCGCCTCGTCGAGGATCAGGATCGGCGCGTCCTTCAGGAAGACACGGGCGATCGCCACGCGCTGGCGCTGGCCGCCCGACAGTTTGACGCCGCGCTCGCCGACAAAGGCCTCGTAGCCGGCGCGGTCCCTGTTGTCGCGCAAGGTCAGGATGAACTCGTGCGCTTCGGCCTTTTTCGCCGCCGCGATCACCTCCGCATCGGTCGCGTCAGGCATGCCGAGCTTGATGTTGTCGCGCAGCGAACGGTGGAACAGCGCCGTGTCCTGGCTGACGACGCCGATATTGGCGCGCAGCGAATTTTGCGTGACTTTGGCGGCATCCTGGCCATCGATGGTGATCGACCCGCTCTCCAGATCGTAGAGC
Organism: Mesorhizobium sp. M0848; assembly: GCF_040319805.1. Classification (NCBI taxonomy): domain Bacteria; kingdom Pseudomonadati; phylum Pseudomonadota; class Alphaproteobacteria; order Hyphomicrobiales; family Phyllobacteriaceae; genus Mesorhizobium; species Mesorhizobium sp. M0848. Next base: position 84,618 of record NZ_JAMYOM010000010.1, read on the forward strand.
CGCAGGATCAGATTGGCGAGGGTCGTCTTGCCCGCGCCAGACGGTCCGACCAGCCCGACCTTCTCGCCCGGCTTGACGACAAGGTCGATGCCGTTCAGTACGCCGAAACCTTTGCCGTAATGGAACTCGACGTTCTTCACCTCGATACGCCCGCCTGCCACCACGAGTTCCTTGGCGTCGGGCGCATCCGTGAGGCCGAGCGGCTGCGAAATCAGCGCCTTGGAGTTCTCCAGCACGCCGAGGTTTCGCAAGATGCTGTTGAGCTGCATCATCAGCCGGCCAAGCAGCATATTGAGCCGCAGCACCAGCGACAGGGTGAAGGCGACAGCGCCGACGGTGATCGAGCCCTCGACCCAGAGATAGACGGCAAAACAGCCGATCGCCGTGATCATGATGCCCGACAGCGTCGTCAGCGCCATGCGCACGCCGGTCAGCCGGCGGGTGAACGGGCGCAATGCGTCGAGGTAGATGTCGAAACCGTTCCTGATGTAGCGGTCGTCGCCATCGGCCGAGAACAGTTTCAGCGTCTGCACGTTGGAATAGGAATCGACAATGCGGCCGGTGATCATCGAGCCGGCCTCGGCTGTTTCCTCGGCATGCTTGCGGATTGCCGGCAGATAGAGCTTGGCCAGCCAAGCGAAAGCGGAAATCCAGATCACCACCAGCACCGCCAGCCTGAGATCGAGGCCTGCGACCAGCGCCAGCGTCGTCACCGTATAGACGATCATGAACCAGACGACCTCGATGAAGCTTTCCATCAGGTCGCCGGTGGCCTGGCCCGCCTGCCAGACCTTTGTTGCGATGCGGCCGGCGAAATCGTTCTGGAAGAAGGCGTAGGACTGGCGCGAGACATGCCGGTGCGCCTGCCAGCGCACCAGATTGTAGAAGCCGGGCGTGATCGTCTGTTCGTCGACCAGCGCCGAAAGGCCGACGACGACGGTGCGGATGACCAGCACCACCACGGCCATGAAAACCAGTTCAGGGCCTGCGGCGGCCCACAGTGCGTGCCAACTGCGCTCGGCGGGAAGCTGGTCGAGAATATCGACCAGCCGCCCGACGAAGTAGAACAGGCCGGCCTCGACCAGCGGCGCGATGCCGCCGATGACCAGCATGGCGAAGAAGGCGAACTTCGCCTGGCCGACATAGTGCCAGAGAAAGCCGCCGACGCTGGTCGGTGGCCGAAGATTCGCTGGCTCCCTGAACGGATAGACCCAGTTCTCGAACCAGCGATAGACGGCTGTCATCATGCGGCGGCCATCATTCTGCGGCTTGCCCCTTTGCAAGTGCGTCGTTGGCGGCGTCGGCGGGACCGTCCTCAAGCAGGAACCCGCCCGACTGGCGCTGCCAGAGCTGCGCGTAGAGCCCGCCCTTGGCGACGAGTTCCTCGTGCGAACCCTCCTCGATGACACGACCCTTGTCCATCACCACCAGCCTGTCCATCGCCGCGATGGTCGACAGCCGGTGCGCTATGGCGATGACGGTTTTGCCTTGCATGAGCTTGTAGAGATTCTCTTGGATCGCCGCCTCGGCTTCGGAATCAAGCGCCGAAGTCGCTTCGTCAAGGATAAGTATAGGTGCGTCCTTCAACATAACGCGAGCAATGGCGACGCGTTGCCGCTGGCCGCCGGACAATTTGACGCCGCGGTCCCCGACATGGGCATCGAAGCCCTTGCGGCCGCTGGCATCCGAAAGCCCTGATATGAAGTCCAGCGCCTCGGCGCGGCGCGCCGCCTCGACAAGCATCTCGTCGGTGGCATCGGGCCGGCCATAGAGGATGTTCTCGCGCACCGAACGATGCAGCAGCGAGGTGTCCTGCGTGACCATGCCGATCTGCGCACGCAGCGAATCCTGCTTCACACCGGCGATCTCCTGGCCATCGATCAGAATCCGGCCGGCTTCGAGGTCGTAGAAGCGCAGCAACAGGTTGACCAGCGTCGACTTGCCGGCGCCGGAACGGCCGACGATGCCGACCTTTTCGCCCGGCTTCACCGCCAGCGACAGGCCTTCGATCACCCCCTTCTGCTTGCCGTAGTGGAAGCGGATGTCCTCGAAGCGGATCTCACCCCTGGAAACGCTGATCTCCTTCGCGTCCGGCCTGTCCTCGACAAGGCGCGGCAGCGAGATCGAGGCGATGCCGTCCTGCACCGTGCCGATGTTCTCGAACAGGCCCGACATTTCCCACATGATCCATTGCGACATCCCCCACATCCTGAGCACAAGGCCGATGACCACGGCGACCGCGCCGATCGTCACTGCTTGCCCCAGCCACAGCCACAACGCCATCGCGGTGACAGAGAACAGGAGCAATGCATTCAGGATGTAAAGCGAGCCAAAAAGCACTGTCACCAGCCGCATCGACCGGTAGACCGTTTCGAGAAAGCCGGACATGCCGTCTTTGGCGAATGACGCTTCGCGGCGTGCATGGCTGAACAGCTTGACCGTCTGGATGTTGGAGTAGCTGTCGACGACACGGCCCGTCATGATCGAGCGCGCATTGGCCTGTTCCTCGCCAACCTTGCCCAGCCGGGGAATGAAAAACCGCAGCAAAAGGATATAGCCGACCAGCCAGACGCCGAGCGGCGCGGCCAGCCGCCAGTCGGCCGAGCCGACGATGAGCAGCATGCCGAGGAAATAGACGACAACGTAGTTCAGGACGTCGATCACCTTGATGACGCATTCGCGCACGGCGAGAGCCGTCTGCATCAGCTTGGTCGCGATGCGGCCGGCGAACTCGTCCTGGTAGAAACTCATCGACTGCTTGAGCAGATAGCGGTGCACCTGCCAGCGGATGCGCATGGGATAATTGCCCATCAGCGTCTGCTGGTTGAGAAACGAATGCAGCCATACCGTGCCCGGCAGCGCGAACAGCACGATGAAGGCCATGCCGGCGAGCTTCCAGGCTTCCGTCTGCAGGAAGGTTTCGCGATTCTGCCCCGACAGCCAGTCGACGATGCGGCCGAGGAAGCCGAACATCCATACTTCGGCAATCGCGATGGCCGTCACCAGCACCGCGTCGAAAAGGATATAGGGCCATGCGCCGCGCGTATAATGCAGGCAGAAGGCAACCAGCGTCTTGGGCGGCTCGACCGGTTCCGCTGCGGGGAACGGATCGAGCCTTTTTTCAAACCAGCTAAACAACAACATAGGTTATGCCTGTGAAATGTGTTTGCCGCTTACGCGGCACGTGAGCGTACGAAATCCCAGTACCCATGGCATCAAGGGCCGACGGTCCAGAATCACCCGGACCGTCGGCCATCCCTCGTGCAATATAGGGGCTCGCGGGCTTTTCGCCGACAGCTGCGCCAGCCGATCCTGACGACACGGTGCCGCCAGCCCGATTTTTCGCGCCCGGCCTGACCAGCCGGATGATCCGGCGCACCAGCGACGGGCGGCTCGGATCGGGAACCGCGCGCGAAAAATCGACATCCGGCAGCATGCCGCGATGCGGCCGGCGGCGAACCTCGGCGTGAACCGCCGACGAATAGGTGTCGCCGATCAGCAGCGCCCAGGTCGGCAGTCGGTGAATATGCAGGCTCCTTGAGCCGGGTATTCTGTAGGGATCGAACATCGGTCCGTCCTCCGTGTGAAAATAGAGATAAAAAGGCGAAGCAACATCGTCCGCCGGCATTCGGCCGGAGGCACGCATTGCGTCGGTCTGGACACGATAAGCATCGGTCGGGGCACGATAAGCATCGGTCCGGACAGCTTCAGTTGGGGCGTTTAGCCCTTTTGACTTTTTGAAAAACATCGCAGGATTCCTTCGAGAGCCGAAAAATCGTTTCGGCGGGAATCGGTGCGATCAAGTCTTAGAGAGTCAGGAGAATCGTCGTACCGAAACCGCCGGCAGGCAGGTAAGCCCACGAGAGGGGCGCTGGATGTGCATGGTCATCATGAATTACCCCTCCATCGGTTCGGGTTGACAATGGAGCTGACATACCCGACTTCGCAGAAAATGGCCACCCGCAGGTCCAGCAATTTCCAAAACCGCGAGCCCGCTGTGGCCGATTTGCCACTTATTAGAAAGACGCGGAAATGAACTGTCCTCTCCGCATCGCGCTCTACCAGCCGGATATCGCCGGCAACACCGGGACAATCCTGCGCTTCGCCGCTTGCCTCGGACTTGGCGTCGACATCATCGAACCGGCCGGATTTCCGCTCTCCGACAAAGCGCTCAAACGAGCCGGCATGGACTACCTCGAAATGGCTGCCCTGACCCGGCATGTCGACTGGCACGCCTTCGAGGAACGGCGCAAGGCTGGTTCGCACCGGCTGGTGCTGCTGTCGACCAAAGCCACGACGGCCTACACCGACTTCACCTTCGCCGAAGGCGACATTCTGCTGTTCGGTCGCGAATCCGCAGGCGTGCCGGATCCTGTCCATCAGGCGGCGGATGCGCGGCTGACCATCCCCATGCAGGGCACGGCGCGCAGCATCAATGTCGCGCTTTCGGTCGCCATGGCGGCGGGCGAAGCCATCCGGCAACTCGGATAGGATCCGCAACCCATCGACAACACCATGCTTGCCGCCGCCGACGACAGTGGTTTCTCCACTCATTCTTACCCAGGCACACATCGCCTTCTCCTTCGTTTGCAGACCCCGGGTTTCTTCGCTACAAGCTCAGCTTAACTTGAGGTCAAGCGGGAAAATCAGGAATGGCACCGATAACGGAATTAACGGTCGGCCAGGTCGCCATGCGCAGCGGTGTGGCGGTGTCGGCATTGCATTTCTATGAGGCCCGCGGCCTGATCCGCAGCCACCGCACGGCGGGAAATCAGCGCCGCTACGGCCGTGACGTGCTGCGGCGCGTGGCGATCATCAAGGTGGCGCAGGAGGTCGGCATTTCGCTGGCCGAGATCGGTGAAGCCCTGGCATCGCTGCCAGAAGGCCGCACGCCGACGCGCGATGACTGGAACCTTTTGTCGACCGCCTGGCGCGACGGGCTCGATCACAAGATCGCCCAGTTGAAGAAACTGCGCGACGGGCTGACCGACTGCATCGGCTGCGGCTGCATGTCGATCGACAAATGCCCGCTGCGTAACAAGGGCGACCGGCTGGCGCGCGAGGGGACAGGGGCAAGAAGGCTGGTTGCTCCGCCTCTCTCGAGGACATCCTAGTCAGCCGCAGGCAACCGCCTGATGGTGAACTCAATCAAGTCGCCCGGCCGCTCGAACCAGCTTTCGATCTCGGTCCAGTAGGCCTGCTTGGGAAAGCGCTCGAACCATTCCTTGGCCTTGAGCCGCGCATCGGAGCGCGGCAGCACGAAGGTCTCGCGCAGGAAACCGTCGCGCGGCATACGAACACGCTCGGCACGGCTTTGGTCGAGCCTTTTCTTCAGGCCATCCAGCGGCGGTCTTGCCGGGGTGCGCACGAAACAACTCCTTGCACCTGGCGCATGACCCCGAAATCGGAATCGAGTTTCGGAAAGGATCATGCGCAAAACCAAAGTGACTTGACCCTTGCCCTTAAGAGATTAGGGATCGCGCCGGCAAAAGACGAGTCATTTGTGGGACTCGCCGCCCCAACCGGAGACGGCACTTGGAACGACCAGAAATACCGGCAGGCCTGCCCGCCGACATCGAACAGAAGAAGATGAAGGCAAGGCTGTGGTTCGAGGCGCTGCGCGAACGCATCTGCGCCACCTTCGAGCAGATCGAGCAGGATCTTGGCGGGCCGCTGGCCTCGTGGTCGCCCGGCCGCTTCGAAAAGACGCCATGGGAACGTGACGAGGGGCGCGGCGGCGGCGGCACCATGTCGATGATGCACGGCCGCGTCTTCGAAAAGGTCGGCGTCCACACCTCGACCGTCCACGGCGAGTTCTCACCCGAATTCAGGAAGCAGATGCCGGGCGCCGAGGAAGACCCGCGCTTTTGGGCATCTGGCATTTCGCTGATCGCGCATCCCTGGAACCCAAACGTTCCGGCCGTGCACATGAACACGCGCATGGTGGTCACATCTCGCCAATGGTTCGGCGGCGGCGCCGATCTAACGCCGGTGCTCGACAGCCGCCGCACGCAGGACGACCCCGACACGGTCGCCTTCCACCGCGCCATGCAATTCGCTTGCGAGAAGAACGCCGACGTCGCCGATTACCCGAAATACAAGGCCTGGTGCGACGAGTATTTCTATCTGTCGCACCGCAACGAGCCGCGCGGCACCGGCGGCATCTTCTTCGACTGGCTGCATTCGGGCGAGGACAAAGGCGGCTGGAATGCCGATTTCAACTTCGTCCAGGATGTCGGCCGCTCTTTTCTCGTCGTCTACGGCCACCTCGTGCGCGCCAACTTCAACGAGAACTGGACCGATGGCGACCGCGACGAACAGCTCATCCGCCGCGGCCGCTATGTCGAATTCAATCTGCTTCACGATCGCGGCACCATCTTCGGACTGAAGACCGGCGGCAATGTCGCGTCCATCCTTTCCAGCCTGCCACCCGAGGTCCGCTGGCCGTAACAAAATGGTGAGCCCGGCGTGAGCCGCATTGATGTCCCATTCGCTCGAAATGGGCATGGAATGTGGCACACGGTGCGGCGAAAAATTTCTTTTCCGTCTAATAGGCTGTTGAAAAGACTAGTCTATTTGTGGCGCCGGGTCGGGAAGCGCCGGCGGCTCGCCTGCGCGCAATTCCAGGAAAGTGCGAAACGGCTTTCCGACGGGAATTGCGTCAAGACAAAGCGAGCCGCGACCCGACGCGACCGGACGGCCCAAGACGATGCGGGACATCTTCGTCAAAAAGATACCCGCCTTTCCAGGAGTACTTCGCAATGCGCAAGATCATTGTTTCGGCTGCCGCCGCTGCCCTTCTCGCTTCCGGTTCAGTGGCATTCGCCGCCGTCAAGCACACCACCGGAACGATCAAGACCTTTGACACGACGGCCATGAGCCTGGTCCTCGATGATGGATCGTCTTTTACGCTTCCCAAAACCTTCAAGGATCCTGGCCTGACGGTCGGTGAAAAGGTCCGCGTCTCATGGGATATGAAGGGCAAGAACAAGGTCGCCGAGGCCGTCAAGGTCGCAAAATGATGGCTTGCCCGCCAGAGCAGGATGAGACGATATCCGGTCCTGTTTGGGGGTAGCGTAAGAGGGCGGAGCAGCGCCTGCTCCGCCTTTTCGCCGTTGACTGCAACCAATGCCACCCCATCTGTGTTATGCTTCTCCCGCTCGCGGCCCCAGGATCCGATCTCGGATTTGGACCGTCAGCCAAAAAAGTGCCGGAGCCTCGGGCTCCACGGAGGAAAAGGAGAAAATCCCATGAAGGAATTTCACTGCGGGTCGCTCGTGCCCGGCTGTGACTGGCACACGCGTGCCGACGAGGAGGCCGAGGTCATGCGCCGTGCCGTCGAGCACATGCGCGAGACGCATGGCGAGACGGTGATCCGCGAGACGATGATCGAGGCGATCCGCTCGCGCATCGAAAAGACCCGCGACGCGGCCTGATCTACCCGGCCTTCAAGGCTTCGGCGGCGCGCTTGAGGAGCGCGTCGCGATCAGGGGCAAACCCGGCTTCGACCCATTCCGCCTCGAGATTCCTGAGGACTTCGCCGAGTTTCGGCCCCGGAGTTGCGCCGAGCGCCGAGAGATCGGCACCTTTCAGTGGAAACAACGGCTTTTCCCATTTGATGGCGAAGGCGAGCAGGCGCGAAAAACCACCGGCTTCGAGCAGCGCCTCATTGTCCTCGACGGCGCGCACCCTGGCTGCCGCAAGCGACAGCCGCAGACGGTCGACAAACCCCTGCCGGTCACCGCGATAGAGCCTTTTCGCCAGTTCGCCCTCGGTCGTCTTCGGCTCGACGGCGCTGGCAAGCGCCCAGTGACGCAGGCGATCCGCTTCGGCGGTCGAGAGTTTGAGCCGCTCGGCGAGCGTCTTCATGCGCGCGGCATCGGGCGGCACGATCGCTTCCAGTCTGAGCAGCGGGTCGGGTGCCCAGCCCAGATCCTTCCCGGCCTTGGCCAACCCATGGATGGCATCGATGCCCCATTTCTCGCTTTCCGGCAGCGCTGCGGTCAAGACACCTGCCTGCCGCATCCAGAGCAGCGCCCGTGACGGATCGGGCGCCGACAAAAGTTTCTTCAGTTCCGACCAGATTCGCTCGGACGAAAGCTGGGCCAGCCCTTCCTTAAGCCGGGCACAGGCTTTCAGCCCTTCGGCGTCCGGCCGCCCGTCGCCGTACCAGGCGAAGAAGCGGAAGAAGCGCAGGATGCGCAGGTAGTCTTCGCGAATGCGCGCTTCCGGGTCGCCGATGAATCGCAGCCGGCGCGCCTCGATGTCGGCAATGCCGCCGACCAGGTCGACCACCTTGCCATCGGCCCCGGCATAGAGCGCGTTGATGGTGAAGTCGCGCCGCTCAGCATCGAGCTTCCAGTCGCGCCCGAACGACACTTTCGCGCGCCGCCCGTCGGTCTCGATATCAGCGCGCAAGGTGGTGATTTCATAAGGTTTTCCGCCGGCAACCACGGTGATTGTCCCATGCTCGATGCCGGTTGGCACCGCCTTGAACCCTTCCGCTTCGGCGCGGCGGAGGGTTTCCTCCGGCAGGCAGGTGGTGGCGATGTCGATGTCGGCGACCGGCTGGCCCATCAGCGTGTTGCGCACCGCGCCGCCTGCGACTCGCGCCTCTTCACCGCCTTCGGCCAGTGCGAACAGCAGGCGCTGCAGATGCTTGTCGCCGAGCCAGTCGGCCCTGTCCGCGATCGAGACACTCACGCATAAAGCCTTTCATAGAGGGTACGGATGATGCCGGCGGTGACGCCCCAGATGCGCCGTTCGCCGTAAGGCATGTCGTAGAAGAACCATTCGAGATCGTTCCACATACGGCTGTCGCGCTTGTGGTTGGCCGGGTCCATCAAGAAGCGCAGGGGCACTTCGAAAGCGGCGTCGACCTCGTCGGCGTTGAGCGTCAGTTGGAAACCGGGCAGCACGATGCCCAGCACCGGCGCGATGCGGTAGCCGCTGCCGGCCACATAGTCGGGCATGCGGCCGATGATCTCGATGCGGTCTCGGCCAAGCCCGATCTCCTCGAAGGTCTCGCGCAGCGCCGCAGCCTCAGGGCTCGGATCGGTCGGATCGATTGTGCCGCCGGGAAATGCCACCTGCCCCGAATGGCTGCGCAGCTTTTCGGCCCGTTTGGTCAGGAGAACCGTCGCATCGCCCTCATGATCGACCACCGGGATCAGCACCGCGGCATTGCGCAGCGCCATGCCCTGATTGAGGCGCGGATGGCCGGGGTTAAAGCGATGATCGCCATAATCGTCGCCTGCATGCGCATCGGGCTGCACGGCAAAACGCGCGCGAAAATCCGCGGATGAAAACGGCGCCGGCGTCACCTGGTCCATCACGCGCTCAGCCGCTTCAACTGGTCCGCCGGCATGATCGGGAACACGGCGCCCTTGGAGCGCACCGCGAACATCGTCTCGCCGCCGATCTCGACCTCCTCGCAATGCCCGACCAGTTCATACATCACCGGCCGCGCCACCAGCGCCTCCAGACGGCCACGCACCAGCACATAGGGCTTCAATCCGCCGGTCTCGTTCTCGTCGACAAAGCGCAGCGGCCGTTCCGGCCCGGCCTCGACGACATCGCCGACATTGGTGCGGAAGGTGATGGTCTGCGCTTCGCCGCTACCCGAAACGTCCATTTCGACGGCGATGAACGGCGCATCGGCGACGCGGATGCCGACCTTTTCCACCGGTGTCACCAGATAGGTCCTGCCATCGGCGTCCTTGCGCAGCACCGAGGAGAAAAGCTGCACCAGCGGCATGCGCCCGATCGGCGTGCCCAGATAGAACCAAGTGCCGTCGGACTTGATCTCCATGTCCAGATCGCCGCAGAAGTCGGGATTCCAGCGTTCGACGGGTGCCGCGCCCTTGCCGGCACGGGCGGCGCGCGAGATGAGTGCCTCGAGGCCACGCGCCTCGGTGGCACCAGTCAGGCTTTCTTCACGATGTCCCAAGGGTCCCGTCATGGTCACGAAATAGTCACTGTTGTTCCGCTTGTCAGCCTAAGTCTGTGATTTAAGTTTCGACATAGCCGCCACGCGAGGCCGAATCGCGGCAACTTATGGTATGGTGCAGCCGTTGTTCCAGCCATGGTATTCCAACCACAAGGATCGATGCGGCATGAGCGTGATGGTCAAGGAAAGCCCGATCAGCGAAAAGGACATGATCGCCGAGGCCGAAAAGGCGCTTGCCGACATCTCCCGGATCCGCGACGGGGTCGGCCGGGTCATCTTCGGACAGGAAAGCGTCGTCGAGCGTACGCTGGTGGCGCTGCTGGCCGGTGGACATGCGCTTTTGGTCGGCGTGCCGGGCCTCGCCAAGACCAAGCTGGTCGAAACACTTGGCATCGTGCTCGGCCTCGATTCGCGTCGCATCCAGTTCACGCCGGACCTGATGCCGTCCGATATCCTCGGCTCCGAAGTGATGGAGCAGGACGAGACCGGCAAACGCTCCTTCCGCTTCATTCCCGGGCCGATCTTCGCCCAGTTGCTGATGGCCGACGAGATCAACCGCGCCTCGCCGCGCACCCAGTCGGCGCTGCTGCAGGCCATGCAGGAATACCACGTCACCATTGCCGGCGCCCGCCATGACCTGCCGGCCCCCTTCCATGTGCTGGCAACCCAGAACCCGCTGGAGCAGGAAGGCACCTATCCGTTGCCCGAGGCCCAGCTTGACCGCTTCCTGATGCAGGTGGATATCCTCTATCCCGAAATCGAGGCAGAGCGCCGCATCCTTCTGGAAACCACCGGCATCGAGGACGCGAAAGCGCAAAACGTGCTGCAGCCGGTGCGGCTGAAGGAGATCCAGACGCTGATCCGCCGCATGCCGGTGCCGGAAAGCGTCGTCGAAGCGATCCTGACGCTGGTGCGCTCGGCGCGCCCGGGCCAAGGCAACGCCGAGACCGACAAGAACGTCGCCTGGGGTCCCGGCCCGCGCGCCAGCCAGGCGCTGATGCTGTGCACAAGGGCGCGCGCGCTTTACGACGGACGGCTGGCGCCCTCGGTCGACGACGTGCGTGCGCTGGCCGAGCCGGTGCTGCAGCATCGCATGGCGCTGACCTTCGCCGCCCGCGCCGAAGGCATCAGCGTGCGTGACGTGGTGGCGAAACTCGTGAAAGGGATTTGATGCCGCGCATCGGCGAGGTCCAGGCTCCGGCAGCGACGCGCGACGCGCTCGCCCGTGGCCGGTTGCGGGCCTCGCTTGTGCCAGACCTGCTGGTCGAGGCGCGGCGCATCGTCAACACCGTGATCGCCGGCTGGCACGGCCGCCGCAAGCGCGGCATCGGCGAGAATTTCTGGCAGTTCCGGCCCTATGTCGAGGGCGATTCCTCGCGCATCGACTGGCGCCGCTCGGCCCGCGACGACCACACCTATGTGCGCGACCGCGAATGGGAAGCCGCCCATACCGTCTGGCTGTGGGCCGACCCCTCGCCGTCGATGCTCTACAAATCGACCGGCGCCAGCGTTTCCAAGCAATCGCGCGCGCTGGTGCTGGCGCTGGCCATGGCCGAGCTGTTGTCGCGCAGCGGCGAGCGCATCGCCTGGCCGGGCCTCACCGATCCGTTCACCGCCCGCAACGGCGCCGAACGCATCGCCGCCCAGTTGATGCATGCCGGCGATTTGCCGGCAAAACCCGATTTGTCCGATATCAGGCGCTTCTGCGACATCGTCATCGTCAGCGATTTCCTCGATCCCGTCGAAGAGACGATGGCCTGGCTCGACGTGCTGGCCCGCCACGGCGTACGTGCCCACCTGATCGAGGTCGCCGACCCGGCCGAGGAGACCTTCCCCTATGCTGGCCGAACCGAGTTCACCGATCCCGAGACCGGCGACAAGCTGACCGCCGGCCGCGCCGAAATGCTGGGGGATGAGTATCGCCTGCTCTACGCCGCCCGACGCCACGAACTGGCAGCCTGGTGCAAACGGCTTGGCTGGAGCTTTACCGTCAACCACACCGATCGGCTGGCTTCCGACGCGCTGGTGCGGCTGCACATGGCGATGACCACTGATGGCCCCTCAGTCAGGCCGACCGCTGACGGTCGTGCCGGCACGATCGCCGGTGGCGATCGGCCAGGAAAGGCTGTCGCATGAGTTGGCTGCCGCTTTCCTTTGGCGCCCCCATGGTGCTGTGGGGCCTCCTGGCACTGCCGGTGATCTGGTGGCTGCTCAGGCTGACGCCGCCCAAGCCGCAGACCGAAATCTTCCCGCCGCTGAAGATCCTGGCCCGCGTGCTGAAGCGCGAGGAGACGCCGCAGCAGAGTCCGTGGTGGCTGACGCTGCTCAGGCTCTTGATGGCGGCCCTCATCGTCGCCGCATTGGCCGACCCGGTCTTCAATCCGCGCGAAAAGCTGCCGGCCGAGGGTGCAGCGCTTGCGCTCGTCATCGACAATGACTGGGCAAGTGCCGCCGACTGGGGCAAACGCGTCGCCACCGCCGAGCGGCTGATCAACGACGCCGGCTCCAACGGCGTGCCGGTCGTCATCGCCTTCACCGCCGAAAAGGCCAATGCCGAGATCGGGCCGTTCGATGCCGCCACCGCCCTTGACCGGCTGCGTGCCGCCAAGCCGCGGCCGATCCCGACCGACCGGCCCGCCGTCTATGCCCGCGTCGCCGGCGTGCTGGAGACCTTGCCCGGGGCCAGTGTCGCCGTGCTTGCCGACGGCCTGGCGGCAAAAGGCGATGAAGCCGCCTTCAACACACTTTTGTCGAAAAATGCCACCCGTGTCGTCTGGGCAACCGCAGACAGGCTGTCGCTGACCGGCCTGACCACCGCCGACAACCAGGTCGACGGCTTTGCACTGACCGCCATCCGCGCGCCGGGCGACCCTGCCCCGGCTCAGGTCACCGCCGGCGCCTTCGATGACAAGGGCCGCCGCATCGCCGATGCTACGCTGACCTTTTCGCCTGGCGAAACCACCGCCACCGGCACCATGGCGGTGCCGTTCGAGCTGCGCAACGACTTCGCATCCATCGCGCTCGACGGCGAGCGGCAGGCCGGTGCGGTCCGCGTGCTCGACGAAAGCTCCAAGCGGCGGCGCGTCGGTCTATTGTCGCAGGCCGAGGCCGACCAGGCACAGCCGCTTTTGTCGCCGCTCTACTACATCAGGCGGGCGCTGCAGCCATTCGCCGATCTGGTCGAACCCTCCAGCGCCGATCTTGCCGACGCCATCCCGCAGATCCTCGACCAGAAGCCCGCGATGGTCGTCATGGCAGATATCGGCACCATTCCCGGACAAGTCCGGCAGAGGCTTGTCGATTGGGTCGACAATGGCGGCACGCTGGTGCGTTTCGCCGGTTCGCGGCTGGCTACTGCGGGCGATGACGACGATCTGCTGCCGGTCCGCCTTCGCACCGGCGAGCGTTCGCTCGGCGGCGCGCTATCATGGACGTCGCCGCAGCCTGTCACCGAATTCCCCAAGGCCGGCCCGTTCGCCGATCTGGCGCCCCCGACCGAGGTCACCGTCAGCAGGCAGGTGCTGGCCGAGCCGACACCCGATATCGTCGAGCGCACCTGGGCGGCCCTTGCCGACGGCACGCCGTTGGTCACCGGACTGAAGAAAGGCAAGGGCACGCTGGTGCTGTTCCACGTCACCCCTGAGGCAACCTGGTCGAACCTGCCGATCTCTGGCAGCTTCGTCGAGATGCTGCGCCGCATCGTGCAGCTGTCGCGCAACCAGGGCGCGGCCATCGCCAATGCCGAAGCCGCCGCGGCGTCGCTGGCGCCCTATCGCATGATTGCAGCCGACGGCTCGCTGGTGCCGCCGACGCCGGACGCGCGGCCGCTTGTACCGGGCGCCGGCGCGCTGCCGGTGACTTTTGAAAACCCGCCCGGTCTCTATGGTTCCGAGACAGGTGTATTTGCCCATAATTTGCTTGAAGCCGACAGCACGCTGGCTCCGCTGGCGCGCCCGCAAATCACTGTTCCCATCACCTCGATCCAGTATGCCTTTGACGAATCGCGCAATTTGAAAGGCGCGCTGGTCGCGGCCGCCCTGGTGCTGATGCTGCTTGATACGCTGGCGGTGTTCTGGATGGGCGGCCTGTTTTCACGCCGGCCGCGTCGCGCCGGTGCCGTGGCAACCACCGCCGCGGTCCTTATTGCGCTGGGTAGCCTGTTCGGTCATGCCGACCTTGCCCGCGCCGACGACGCCACGCCGGGAGACGAGGTGGCCATCGAGGCGATTTCGAAGACCCGCATCGCCTATGTGCTGACCGGCGTGCCGGGTGACGATTCGATCAGCCGCGCCGGGCTCGAGGGCCTGACCCGCTTCCTGGTCGAAAAGACGGCACTAGAACCGGGCGAGCCGGCCGGCGTCGACATATCGAGGGACGAGCTGTCGTTCTATCCGCTGATCTACTGGCCGATCGATCCGGCCGCCCCGATGCCCAGCCAGGCCGCCATCGCCCGCATCGACGCCTATATGCAGCAGGGCGGCACGGTGCTGTTCGACACCCGCGACCAGTTCGCCAACGGCATCGGCGCCGATTCGACCAGCCCAGCGACGGAGCGGCTGCGCGACATCCTCGGCAAGCTCAACGTGCCGCCGCTGGAACCGGTACCGTCCGACCACGTGCTGACCAAATCCTTCTTCATCCTGCCCGAATTCCCCGGCCGCTTCGCCGGCAGCCCGCTCTGGGTCGAGGCCTCGCTCGACGCCAGCAACGCCGAGAACCGGCCGGTGCGTACCGGCGATGGCGTCTCGCCGATCATGATCACCGCCAATGATTTCGCCGGCGCCTGGGCGGTCGACGAGAATGGCGATGCGCTGCTGCCGACCGTGCCGGCGGACCCGATGCAGCGCATCTACGCGCTGCGCGCCGGCGTCAACATCATGATGTACATGCTGACCGGCAACTACAAATCCGACCAGGTGCACGTGCCGATACTGCTCGAACGGCTGGGGCAGTAGAATGAACTGGTCGATCTCCTTCGAACCGCTGATCTCCTGGCCCTTGCTGGCCTTGGCGCTGGTGCCGCTGGCGCTGCTTGCGCTGGTCGGCCTGTGGTTTCGCCAGCGCGGCTCGGTCTTCCGCTTCATCGCCCTTCTGGCGCTCGCCGCCGCTTTGTTCAACCCGGTGTTCCTCAACGAGGAGCGCGAGCCGCTGAAAAGCGTCGTCGCCCTCATCGTCGACCGCAGCCAGAGCCAGGACATCGGCGACCGCACCAAACAGACCGACGAGGCGCTGGCCGGGCTGCAGCAGCGTCTTGGCCGCTTCAAGCAGTTCGACGTGCGCGTCGTCGAAGCGGGTAAATCCGAAGCCGCCGAGGAGCGCACCGAGACACGGCTGTTCGGCGCGCTCGAGGGCGCCTTCCGCGACGTGCCGCCGTCGCGCATCGGCGGCGCCATCATGATCACCGATGGCGAGGTCCATGACGCCCCCCCGGCCGCGCCCGATTTCAACGCCCCGCTGCATGCCCTGATCACCGGCAACGACCACGAAAAGGACCGCCGCATCCGCTTCGAGAACGCGCCGCGCTTCGGCCTTGTCGGCAAGCCGCTCGACATGACCTACCGCGTCATCTCGACCGAAAACGAGACCGGCCCGGTCGATGTGCGCGTCTCGGTCAATGGCGAACAGGTCGCGGTCGAGCACGCCACCGTTGGCCAGGCGATGCCGCTGCAGGTGACCATTCCGGGTGCCGGGCGCAACATCGTCGAGCTCGCCATCGACCGCGAACCGGGCGAACTGACCGACACCAACAACCGCGCCATCGCGCTCATAGACGGCATTCGCGAGAATCTGCGCGTGCTGCTCGTCTCCGGCGAGCCGCATGCCGGCGAACGCACCTGGCGCAACCTGCTGAAATCCGACGCCTCGGTCGATCTCGTCCATTTCACCATCCTGCGGCCGCCGGAAAAGCAGGACGGCACGCCGATCAACGAATTGTCGCTGATCGCCTTCCCGACCCGCGAACTGTTCGTCGAGAAGATCAAGGATTTCGACCTCATCATTTTCGACCGCTACCAGCACCGCGACGTGCTGCCGATCCTCTATTACGACTACATCTCCGAATATGTCGAAAAGGGCGGCGCGCTGCTGATCGCGGCCGGCCCCGAATATGCCGGCGAAAGCTCGATCGCGCGCACGCCGCTGATGTCCGCCCTGCCGGCGATGCCGACCGGCGAGGTGGTCGACAAGGCCTTCTATCCGCGCCTCACCGAACTCGGCCAGCGCCACCCGGTGACGCGTGGGCTGGATGGCTCCGCCACCGAGCCGCCGCACTGGAGCCGCTGGTTCCGCACCATCGGCGTGCAGAACCCCGAAGGCGCAGTGGTGATGAAGGGCGCCGACAACCGGCCGCTGCTGTTGCTCGACCGCAAGGGCGAAGGCCGCGTCGGCATGCTGCTGTCCGATCAGGGCTGGCTGTGGGCGCGCGGCTTCGAGGGCGGCGGCCCGCATGTCCAGCTCTACCGGCGCATCGCCCACTGGCTGATGAAGGAGCCTGAGCTCGAGGAAGAGCGGCTGACCGCCGACGGCCGCGGCATGGTGCTGGAAATCCGCCGCCAGACGATGGCCGACGATCCCGGCCCCGCGCAGATCATCACCCCGTCCGGCAAGACCTTGACCGTCAAGCTCGATAAATCCGAGCCCGGGGTCTTCCTCGGCAGCGTCGAGACCAGCGAGATCGGCCTCTATCAGGTCGCCAATGGCGACCTCACCGCGCTCGCCCATGTCGGGCCGGTCAACGCACCGGAATTCGCCGACGTCATTTCCACCGAAAGCCGGCTGAAGGCGCCGGCTGAAGCCACCGGCGGCAGCGTGCGCCGGCTGGCGTCGTCCACAGCCCTTGGCAGCGACGTGACGCTGCCCTCCATCGTGCCGGTGCGCTCGGCTGGTGCCGCGTCCGGCAACGACTGGATCGGACTGCGCACCACGGACGACAGCGTGCTCAAGGCCGTCTCGCGCGTGCCGCTGTTCGGCGGCTTCCTCGGCCTCGGCCTGCTGCTTCTGGCAATGGGTTCGATGTGGTACCGCGAAGGACGGTAGGGCTACTCTTCCGGCTCCGTCGTGAACATCAGCGGATAGCCCTTGGCCTTGCCGGCATCGGTGGCACGCGTCGCCTTGGTCTCGGCGACATCCCTGGTGAACACGGCGACGACGCAGACGCCACGCCGATGCGCGGTGATCATCACCCGGTGCGCCTGGTCTTCGCTGAGCTTGAACTCGCCCTTCAGCACCGTCACCACGAATTCGCGCGGCGTGAAATCGTCATTGATGAGGATGACCTTGTAGAGCTTTGGCCGTTCGACCTGCGGCTTGACCTGGACGCGCGGTTTTGTGGTGATTTCAGGCATCGGAACCGACCGTTAGAGCAATTCCCGGAAAAGTGTAAAATGGTTTTCCGCCCGGAATTGCGTCAAGACAAAAGATCAGAACAGTTCGCCGTTTCCACGAAACGGTGAATTGCTTCTGGCGTAGCAACCTTGCCGCCATTCTGGCACCAGCGAAAGCGGCCGTCTATTTCGAGCGACGCGCAAAGCCGATGTCCGCGGGCGCGGCCATTCGCAACTATGTGGGAAAGTGTCGGTTGCCGTTCAACGGTCCTGACGGCCGAACATGCGGCGGCTGGGAATCTGCCGAGCGGCCGTGGCCGACGGCATATCGGACCGAAAGCGGTTTCCACCGGCATCCGCCCGGCGTTCCAGCCAGGTCGCGATCGGCCACGCGGCGACGCAGATCAGCGTCGCGCCGGTCAGCACGACCAGCAGCCAGGTCTGTGCCGGCGTGATGTAGTCCCAGCTGGTGGAAATCGCCGGCGCGAACAGCGAAGGCTCGGTGCGTCCGCTGGCCGGATCGGGCACCGGGCTGGCGGTGAACAGGATCAGCACCCTGGCGACGCCGGTGGCAACCAGGCCGCCGATCACCATCGAGCGCAAAATGGACGAAAGCCGCTTCTTCATGCGGATTGTCCTACACGGTCGGCGTTGCAAACGGGTTAAGTGTCAGTCGAGGCGGAAGCTGCCGGTGCCAGACTTCGCCAAAGATCGGTTGAACCATCGACCCGCTTCATCGCCAACGTCAGGGCTTCAGCGGTTCGGACAGGAAGAAGGCCGCTCCAGCCGAAACCAGCTGGAGCGGCCTTGGTCAACAGGCCGGCATTTTGCGCCGGACCTTATTAGGTCTTCGGGGCGTCCTTCTTGACGGCCTTCTCGGCAGCCTTCTTGTGCTTCTTGACGGTCTTCTTGACGACCTTCTTCGGAGCAGCCTTGGCCGGAGCGGCAGTCGCCGGAGCGGTGGTCGTCGAAGCAGCCGGAGCAGCGGTCGTGGTGGCGGCGGCGTTGCCGAGAGCCGGCATCGCGAAGGCGAGAGCGACGGCGAGACCGGTTGCGGAGAGGATGGACTTTTTCATGGCTTCGTTTCCTTTTTATGCGGGTCAAGTTTCGGAGTGTTACTGAACCGGGTCGTTCGGCGTCACTCCAAGCAGCTTCAAAGCACTGGCGAGCATCCGGATGCCCTGCGCCTGTTTCTTGGCGGCGCAGTACCGGTTGCCCTTTCTCTGAAGTGCCTTTGCCGCGGTGACCTGCGTTGCCGTGGCATGGGTTTCGAGGGCTTCATCAAATTGGTGGCTAAGATTGGCGCACCGTTCGCTCCGGGTTGTGAGCGTCACCTTTGCGTCCGATTGTCCGACAGCGGCAGTGACCAGGCAGAAGCCCAGCAACGCACCCAACAAACTGATCGACAATCTTGGCATCGGTTTACCCGTAAACCCGGAGACTAGCGTCGCAGCCGATGACCTGACCGCCACGAGACCAGTTATGCCCTTGAAATTTTTCAGGAGTTTTTCTGAACTGTAGAATTTTGTTTCTGGATTGTGTCTGAGAAAGCCGGTGTGAACCCGTCATAGCCACTGGCCAACATATGGCCTGAATTCTATCGTGTGGGTTGCGACAGAAGGGCTTGGCAATCAAAGACAGAAGGGCTTGGCAACAATGACAGGGCTGCTGTGAAATCCGACGCACACATACTGATCGTCGACGACGACAAGGGTATCCGCGACCTGCTGCAGGAATTCTTCCAGAAGCGGGGCCTGCACACCTCGGTTGCCGCCGACGGCATCGAGATGGAGACCATCCTGCGGCGCGTCCAGGTGGACCTCATCGTCCTCGACGTGATGCTGCCCGGCAAAAGCGGGCTGGAGCTGTGCCGCGACCTGCGCGCCCAGTATTCGACGCCGATCATCATGCTGACCGCCGTCACCGAGACGACCGACCGCGTCGTCGGCCTGGAAATGGGCGCCGACGACTATGTCCCCAAACCCTTCGATCCGCGCGAGCTTTTGGCGCGTATCCGCGCCGTGCTCAGGCGCAATGGCACCGCCGAGCCTAAGCGCGCCACCACCAAGCAGATCTACCGCTTCGCCGGCTGGACGATGGATTGTGCTCGGCGCCGGCTGATCGCACCCGACGATGTCAGGGTCGAGCTGACCATGGCCGAATTCAACCTGCTGCAGACCTTCGTCAAGAGCGCGCAGCGCGTGCTGACCCGCGACCAGCTCATCGAGCTGTCCGGCGGCGACAGCGACTATTCCTTCGACCGCAGCATCGACATCCTGGTCAGCCGGCTGCGGCGCAAGATGGAGGACGACCCGAAGACGCCCAAGCTGATCCTGACCGTACGCAGCGGCGGCTACCAGTTCCTGCCCGAGACGACCTCCGAATGAGACGTTTCCTGCCGCAGACCTTGCCTGTCTGGGTGCTGCTGATCGTCATTGCCGGCCTGCTGATCAGCCAGGTCGCGACCCTTTACATCGTGTCGCGCGACCGCGCCGCCGCCAACGGTGTCGTCGACCTCTACCGGCTCAACGACCGTGCCTTCTCGCTGGTTCAGCTCATGCATGACGCCAGTCCGGACGAGCGCAAGGCGACGGCGACCGGCCTGTTCAACTCCACCTACGCGCTCACCGTCTCGGACACGCCGGCGGTCACTTCGTCGATCGCCGGCGACGACGAACTGGCCGAACTCGAAGACATCCTCGTCGGACGGCTGTCGAAATTCGGCATCACCGATGCACGCGTACGCCGCGATCCGGCGACGCGCGAGGCCGATGACGCGGACGGCACGGCGCCGGGACCCGACATCGGACAGGTCGAGCGTGACCTTCTGGTGCTGGCCGCCGACTTCGCCCAGAGCGACAAGCTGACGGCCTCGCTGCGCTTCGCCGACGGCCAATGGCTGAACTTCACCGAACCGATCACGCCCGTCGGCCCGATCCTGAGCTTCGACAGCCTGCCGCTTTATTCGCTGATCGCAGGGCTGGTGGTGATCATGTCGATCTGGTCGCTGCGCCGGCTGACGGCGCCCTACCGGATGATGGAAACCGCCGTGAACCGGATCGGCAAGGATCTGAAGAGCCCACCGATCGCCGAGAGCGGCAGCCGCGAGGTCCGTGCCGCCGCCAAGGCGATCAACGCTATGCAGGCGAGGTTGCGCGAATATGTCGAGGACCGCGAACATCTGGCGGCGGCATTGGCGCATGATCTGCGCACGCCGATGACCAGGATGCGCCTGCGCCTGGAGCTGTTGCGCAAATCGGCGGTTCGCGAGGCGTTGGCGCACGACCTCGCCGATGTCGAGAGCATCGCCAGCTCGGTGATCGACTTCGCCACCTTCGAAGTGACCGAGGAAAAGAACGAACGCATCGATTTCTGGTCGCTCGTGGAATCGATCGCCGACGGCTATGACGACGTGTCGTTCGACGACGAGACCCGTTCGCGCGGGCTGATCTGCATGGCGCGGCCGGTCGCGCTCAAGCGCTGCGTCACCAATCTGGTACAGAACGCGGTCACCTACGGCAAGAAGGCGCATCTTTCGCTGCGCCGGTCGGAGGACATGATCTTGCTCACCATCCGCGACGAAGGGCCGGGCATACCGCAGGCACAGATCGACGCCGTGTTCGGCTCGTTCGTGCGCCTTGAACAATCGCGCAACCGCCAGACCGGTGGTCTGGGCCTCGGCCTGACCATTGCCCGCAACATCGCGCGCGCCGCAGGTGGCGAGATCCGCCTGTCCAACAACCCGGGCGGTGGCCTGCTGACGCAACTGCGCCTGCCGCTGGTGGCATAAAAAGCATTCAAGCAGCCTCCGCTGCCCGCGGCGGCGTCCACGAATTTGGCGTTACCGCCGCAGCACCGCGCTCAGCACATCGCGGATGCCGATGGCGCCGACGAAGCGCGACTGGTCGTCGAACAGCGCAACGGGAGCGGTCTGCGAACGGTGCATGGCCAGCATGACGGTTTTCAACGAGGTGCCGGGGTTGGCCCAGAACACCTGCGCTACTTCCTCGGGCTGGCCTTCGACGTCGGCGCACGACACCCACACCGCCGGCTTGCCGTCGCGTTCGGCCGCCGCCACCAGCCCGTGATCGTCGATCTTGAAGCGCGTCGTCTTGCGGCGGTCGAGCCACACCCAGCCGTCCTTGCCGTGCTCCAGATCGCGACGGTCGCGCATCACGTTCCAGGCGGTCAGCACCGACAGCGGGTTCACATTGGCGATGAAGTCGCGGACATAGTCGTTGGCAGGCCGCAGCACGATGTCCTCCGGCGCGCCGGTTTGCACGATGCGCCCACCCTCCATGATGGTGATGTGGGAGCCAATCTTCAGCGCCTCCTCGAGGTCGTGGCTGACGAAGATGATGGTCTTCTTCAACTCGGCCTGCAGCTGCAGCAATTCGTCCTGCAGCTTGGTGCGGATCAGCGGGTCGAGCGCCGAGAACGGCTCGTCCATCAACAGGATCGGCGCCTCGGTGGCGAAGGCCCGCGCCAGGCCGACGCGCTGCTGCATGCCGCCCGACAGCTCATGCGCGTATTTCTTCGACCACTGGTCGAGATTGACCAGCTTGAGCTGGCGTTGCACGCGCTCCTTGCGCTCTTGCTCCGGTACGCCGGCGAGTTCGAGGCCGAGACCGACATTCTCCTCCACCGTACGCCAGGGCAAAAGGCCGAACTGCTGGAACACCATCGCCACCTGTTTCTGGCGCAGGCGCCGCAGGGTCGCCTCGTCGCAGGTGACGACGTCGACGGTCTTGTCGCCATCCTTGACCAGCACCTGGCCGCGCGACACCACGTTGAGCCGGTTGACCGCCCGCAGCAATGTCGACTTGCCCGAACCGGAGAGACCCATCAGCACGGAGATTTCGCCCTCGTTCACGGTCAGGCTGGCGCCGGCGCAACCCAGTACATTGCCGGTCTTGTCGAGGATCTCGGCGCGGCTGGCTCCGGCGTCGACCATCTTCAGCGATCCGGCCTGGTCGGCGCCGAAGACGATATCGACGTTCCGGAAATCGACGGCGACGGTCATTTCTTGCCTCCAACGGCGATGCGGGTCATCCGGTCGAGCACGATGGCCAAGACGACGATGGCGAGGCCCGCCTCAAGCCCGAGGTCGATCTTGCGCGAACCCAGCGCCCGGTTGATTTCGGTGCCGAGGCCGCCAGCGCCGATCAGTGCGGCAAACACCACCATCGACAGCGACAGCATGATGGACTGCGTCAGACCGGCCATGATGGTGGGCAGCGCCGAGGGCAGCTCCACCTTCCACAGCAACTGGCTCTTGGTGGCGCCGAACGCCTCGCCGGCTTCGACGATCGACTTCGGCACCGAGACAACGCCGAGATGCGTGAGACGAACCGCGGTCGGGATGACGAAGATGATGGTGACGATGAGGCCGGGCGCATTGCCGAGGCCGAACAGCGTCAGCACCGGGATCAGGTAGACGAAGGTCGGCAGCGTCTGCATCAAATCGAGCACCGGCAGCATGACGCGATAGACCTTCGGCTTGTGCGCCGCCCAGATACCGAGTGGCACACCGATGGCCATCGAGACGGCGGCGGCGGCAACCACCAGCACCAGCGTCTCTACCGTCTGCTTCCAGAGGTTCTGGTTGAGGATGAACAGCAACCCGAGAAAGACAGCCACGGCCAAGCCTCTCGATCGCTGCAGATAATAGGCAAGCAGTGCAATCAGCGCGATGAGAAGGACCGGCGGTACCAGCAGCAGCGTGTCGACCACTCCGTCGAGCAGGAAATTCAAACCGCCGGAGAGACCGCGGAAGAAGGTGTTGAAATTGTCGGTAAGGAAGGTGAAGAACGCTTTGCCCCATTCGCCTATGGGGATCTTGTAACTGACAAAGAATTTTGAAATCGGATCCATCTTGCCCCTCTTTGACAGTCGCCGTCCTTGCCGGACGGTCATCTTGTCACAGGATATGAAAAAGGGCAGCCCCTTCTAAAGTGACTGCCCTTCTTGATCGGTCACGCCGAACGCAAGACCTGCTCAGCTTCCGAGCGCAGTCTTCACGGCTGCAGCCGCGTCGCCGCCATCGAAAGTGGTCACGCCGGCAATCCATGGAGCAACCGCGTCCGGATGCTTCTTGAGCCAGTCGGTCGCAGCCGTATTGGCATCGGCGCCCTTGAGGATCGCGTCCATTATCTCGCCTTCCATGTCGAGATTGAACTTCAGGTTGGCGATGAATTTTCCGGCATTCGGGCACTCGGTGGTGTAACCCTTCCGCACATTGGTATGCACGGTGGCTGCGCCAAAGCCGCTGTCGCCCATGCCATCGAGATAGGTGATCTTCATGGCACCCATCACCGGATGCGGCGTCCAACCGAGGAACGCGATCCACTCATTGCTCTTGATCGACTGCTCGGCCTGCGTGAGCATGCCAGCCTCCGAGGATTCGACCAGCTCGAAGCCTTCGAGATTGTCCTTCGGGTTCTTGATCATGTCGAGGATGATGCGGTTACCATCATTGCCGGCCTCGATGCCGTAGATCTTGCCGTCGAACTTGTCCTTGAACTTGCCGAGGTCGGTCAGCGTCTTGACGCCGGCGTCCGCGACATAGGTCGGCACGACGATACCGTAGCCGGCGCCACTGAGGTTTTCGCTGATGGTCTCGACCGAACCGTCGGCGGTGTAGTCCTTGATGTCGTTGGTCATCGACGGCATCCAGTTGCCGAGGAAGACATCAAGATCCTTGTTCTTCAGCGACGCCATGGTCACCGGCACCGACAGCTGGATCGTCTGCGGTTCGTAGCCGAGCGCGGTGAGCAGTACCGATGCGACGCCGGTCGTCGCCTGGATGTCGGTCCAGCCGACATCGGAAAGACGCACCGCCTTGCAGCTCGCCGGATCGCCGGCAAAGGCAGCGCTGGTGGACAAAAAAGCCGCCAGGCCGAGGCCGGCGACGAAAGAGTTCATACGCGACATAGACAGTCTCCCATTGTGATTCTTTGGCGAAGCGTAGCTACGGTTTCTATGCCCGCCTTGTTTCGTCAGCCAAACACCATTCTGGTGTGGTTTCAAGCATTAAGACAATCACGATCAACGGCGCGGGCTGGCCAATCAGCGACACATCAGGCGCTTTTGCCATGCCGGACGGTTTTTTCGAAGACGGGCGGGCTTTTTCAGGGGAATGCGGGCGACCGCCCCTCCCCGTATCAGGGCAAGTCGGCTT
This sequence comes from Mesorhizobium sp. M0848, assembly GCF_040319805.1. Classification (NCBI taxonomy): domain Bacteria; kingdom Pseudomonadati; phylum Pseudomonadota; class Alphaproteobacteria; order Hyphomicrobiales; family Phyllobacteriaceae; genus Mesorhizobium; species Mesorhizobium sp. M0848. Next base: position 109,069 of record NZ_JAMYOM010000010.1, read on the forward strand.
AAAAGAGCGGCATGGCCAAGCTTTACTTCCACTACGCGACTATGAACGCCGGCAAGACGACGATGCTCTTGCAGGCCTCTTACAATTATCGCGAGCGCGGCATGGGCACGATGCTGTTCGTCGCCGGCCACTACCGCAAGGGCGACACCGGCCTGATCTCGTCGCGCATCGGCCTGGAGACGGAAGCCGAGATGTTCCGCGATGGCGACGATCTGTTCACCCGCGTCGCCGATCATCACGCGCATACGTCAGTGCATTGCGTCTTCGTCGACGAGGCGCAGTTCCTCGAGGAGGAGCAGGTCTGGCAGCTCGCCCGCATCGCCGACCGGCTGAATATCCCGGTCATGTGCTACGGCCTGCGCACCGATTTCCAGGGCAAGCTGTTTTCCGGCTCGCGCGCGCTGCTGGCCATCGCCGACGATTTGCGCGAAGTGCGTACAATCTGCCGCTGCGGCCGCAAGGCGACGATGGTCGTGCGCCTCGGCCCCGATGGCAAAGTGGCGCGCCTGGGCGAGCAGGTGGCGATCGGCAAGGACGTCTATGTCTCGCTCTGCCGCCGTCATTGGGAAGAAGAAATGGGCCGCGCCGCGCCCGACGACTTCATCGGCTTTATCAAGGGCTGACTCTGTCTCTTGGTTTTTGGAGCAGTTCCCAGGGGGAGCGCTATGTGCTTTTCTTGGAATTGCACCGGGCTCATACGGTCGAGACACGCCACTTCGGAAACCGCCAACCCAGCCGCACACCCAGCGTCGCCACTGCAATCAGCGCCATGCCGGCAGCCTGCGCCAGCCCGAGCGGATGCCCATAGATCGCCCAGTCGACGATGATGGCGACGACGGGATAGATGAAGGTGATGACGCCGATCACCGGTGTCGTCAGGCGCGGAAAGGCCGAATTCATCAACACGTAGGCAATGCCGGTGTGCAGCACGCCGATGCCGAGCAGCCAGCCCCATGACGCAAGCGCAATATGTTGGCCGACGCCGGCGAACGGGGCGAGCATGACGACCCCCACCACCGTCTGGCAGAGTACCGTAATTTCGGCGCGCTGCTGACCAAGGCCCTTGGCGAGGATCGTTGTAACGGCGTAGAGCATTGCGCCGCCCAGCGTCAGCGCAATGCCCGGCGCCCAGTTGGCATCGTCGTGGCCGTGCGCGAAGACGAGGCCGCTGGCCAGCACGACGCCGAGAAACGCACCGAGCATCCACAGCAGTTGGTCGAGCGAGATGCGCTCCTTGAGGAAGACGACACCGATCAGGACCACGAAGAACGGCTGGATATGGTAGATAATCGTCGTCGTGGCGATCGATGTCATGGCGAAGCCGGCGAAGAAGGCCGTCCAGCTCAGCACCATGCAGACGCCGGCAAGTGCTGCAAGGGCAAGCCGAGACGGCGACAGCGTCCGATCCGGCAGATAGCCGCGCAACAGGCACCATAAGAAAAGGAATATCGCGCCGAACACACATCGCCAGAAGACGACGGCAACGGGATGCAGCCCCGATTCCGTGGCGAAGGCGCCGACCGTGCCTGCGATCACCATTGCCAGAGCAAGGCTCGCGGCCGGGAAGCGGGCTGTCGAGGCGTCCGTCATGTGATGGTTCCCAGCGATCCCAGCAACCATCTGGTCACTGGCGCCACCTTCAAACAAGCGAATAGATTTGGCATGACCTATTCGATATGCTGATAGCACCATGGCCGCGCCACTCGATCTCAATCTGCTGAAAACCTTTGTCGCCGTCGTCGAGAGCGGCAGCCTTTCCAATGCGCACCCAGGGTCGGCCGCAGCCAGTCGGCGGTCAGCATGCAGATGCAGCGGCTGGAGGAGATAGTCGGCAGCCAGCTTCTGGTGCGTGGTCCCAGAACCGTCACTCCCAATGCGATCGGCGAGGATTTCCTGATCTATGCGCGCCGGTTGCTGAAACTGTCGGATGAAGCCTGGGCAAGCGTCACCCGGCCTAAGGAAACAGGCAGCGTCCGCTTGGGGGTGCCCGACGATTATGCCGCCTTCCTCCTGCCGCCCGTGCTCTCACGCTTCGCGGCGGAGCATCCCCTGGTGACGGTGGAGTTGATCTGCGAACAGTCGACCGCGCTGGTGAAGACGCTGGCGGAGGGGCGGCTGGATCTGGCGATCATCACCCGCTTGCCGGAGCAGCCGCTTGAGGTGATCCGGCTGGAACGCTTCGTCTGGGTCGCCTCATCAAACCATGTCGCCTGGGAGACCGATCCGCTTCCGGTCGCCTTGTTCGAACCGGGCTGCGCCGCCAGGATGAATGTCCTGCAGGCGCTTGGCGATGCCGACCGCTCCTATCGCTGTACCTATTCAAGCGCCTCTCTGCTTGGCCTGATCGCCGTCGTCCAGGCCGGGCTCGCGGTGGCTGGCCTCGCCCTGCGCAGCGTACCACCGTCGCTGCGCATCGTCGGCGGCAATGAAGGGCTTCCGGTGCTGCCGGACCTCGAAATCGGCATCCTGCGCAACCCGCTGTCGACGACCCAGGCGGTCGAGCGGCTGAATGATTTCCTGCGCCGCGATCTGGCACAACAGGCCTGACTCGCGGGCCTGTCTTCCGCAATCCCGCCGCGATGCAGCGTTTGTTAAAGCCTCGGTACTATAAGGCCGCCAGCCAGAACTCTCCGGAGGCAGCATGTTTCGAGCCGCTTCGTCCGCCAGCATCCTTCTCCTTGCCAGCTCGCTTGTGGCCCATGCCGGCGGCGACCCGGCCCTGGGCAAGAAGGCCTTCAACCGGTGCATGGCCTGCCATGAAGCAGCCACCGACCGCGACAAGGTCGGTCCGCATCTGCTGGGCGTCGTTGGTCGCACCGCCGGAAGTGCGGAGAGTTTTCTTGGCCGCTATTCCGAGGCGATGAAGAGTGCCGGCGCCGCCGGCCTGGTCTGGGATGAAGCCAATCTCACCGAGTATCTCAGGGCACCCAAGCTGAAAGTGCCCGGCAACAAGATGGCGTTTGCCGGCCTGGCCAAAGACGACGACATCGCCAATGTCATTGCCTATCTGAAGGCCGATCCCAAGCCCTGATCCGCTGTTCGTCAGCTCTGTAAAGCCGGCTTTCTCCTCGCATATCGCGGCCGCGATTGCTTCGGTGGTTTGCCCAATACAAAGGCATCCGTGCGCCTTCGCCTTGCCGCATGAAAGTTCAATGACAGCTGAACTATGGCTGGTCGGCAAGCTAATCACGCCAAGCCCACGCCTTCACTGGTTTTCAAGACCCTGACGAATTTTTTTGTTTTCACGCCGCCCTTATCTTCACGTCTTTCAATCCCCTGATGCCCCACATATATTCGCCGCTGTTCGCGACCAGCGACGTCATGCCGAAGCGGGAGGCCCCAATGGCGACATTGCAGAATTTCGACGCCGAAATTGCCAAGACCAAGCAGGTCGTGCAGGACATGCGCTCCAAGATCGAGCAATCCGGCACCATGCTTGATACGCTTGCCACATCAGACAAGAAGATCGGCGACGCAAATTTCGACCTCGAGAACGCCCGCATCGAGGATGTGCTGAAGCAGCAGAAGGTGATGGAAGGCAACATTGCCGACCTGATCATCGGGCTGGAGGACGCCACCAACGTCTTCGGCGCCGAGTTCGAGAGCATGAAGAACTACACCGGCTGGGAAAAATTCATTGGCATCTTCTCCAGCCAGAGCAAGCAGCGCATGCGCACCGACCGCGTTCGCAACATGTCGCTGGCCGGCAATCTGCAGGAACTGCTGGTCAAATCCGACACCATCGTCGGCATATTGAAGGCGCAGAAAGAGGTTCTCGACCAACGCTACAAGACCTCGGAAACCAGCCTGTCTCAGGTTATCGAGCGCCGCAAGACCACCATGACCAATCTCGAAGCCGTGCAGAAGCGCATCGAGGAGCTCAACCCGATGCTGCTCGACATCGAAAACAAGATCGCCGCTTCGACCAGCCAGAAAGACCGCACGCAGCTCGAAGGCGAACGCTCCAAGCTGGCGACGGAATACAACGAAAAGCAGGCCAAGGAGCAGGAGCTGCTGGCCGAGAGCCAGACGCTCGAGCGTTACACCTCGATGTTCCAGACCTTCGTCGATTCGCTCAACAACCAGATCGCCGCGCAATCGACGCTGATCAACAAGCTGACCATCGATACCGAGCAGCGCATCGTGCTCTACAAGGCGCTGGAAGATTCGCTGAAGACCGCGGCCCAGCAGGACGTCGCCCACAAGATCAACACGCTGGGCAGCCGGGTCGACAACACCGCCGAGGAAACCATGGCCGGCATCGGTGCCGCATCGCAAAAGCACATCGGTGACCTGCTCGAGATGCACGAGAAGAACATGGTCGCCACCGCCGACATCCAGCGCCGCAAGAAGCTGGCCGACGATGCCTTCGCCCGCCGCTTCGACGAGGTGCTGAAGAAGCACAATTCGGCTAACTACGTGCAGTCTTAAGGGTGACAGCACTGCCCGCGAGCGACCAGGCATGACCCCCGAAAACGAAGCGGCGGCACGGTATTTTTCCGCCATCACGGCCGCGCTCAGCGGCCTTGAAGTGTTCATGCGCGACGATCGCTCGCCGCTCTACCGGCATGGCATCGTCGCCAAGATCGTCGCCGAACACATCGCCAGGCTCGACAAGTCGTTTTCCTGCTGGCGCAACCGGCTCGGCTTCATGGACACATTCCGCATTTCGCGCGCCGAAAGCGGATTTCCGGTGTTCCAGAACCTGCTCGAACTGGAAAACGACCGACGCCAGGCCGACGCGCGGCTTGCCAACATTCCGCTCGCCGGCGAGTTGCGCGAGGAAATGGCCGACTTCATCCTGCGCCACAAGGAATTCCCCGCGGCGCTGCAGAAGTCGATAGCCGAGCGGCTTTATCTCGAGGACGTGAAAAGCGAGAACACCTTCGGCCCGTTCACCCTGGCGCAAACGGCCAAGGTCTCGGTCAATCCGAAGACGGGGCGGCCTTATTATCTCGTCCACTGGGCGACGTTCGACGGCAGCGCCAACCTGCCGCTAGTCTACATGGTGACGGTGGAGGATTCGTCCGAAACGATGATTCGCCAGCTTGTCGATAGAAACGGCAAGCTGAACGAGACGATTGACATTCCGCTGCCGGTCGATGGCCTGCTCAATCCCGAGCTTGCCCACCGTTTCGACGATTTCACCGAGAAGAACTCCGCCTATACGCTGTCGCCGGCGACCATCGCGGTCAATCTCGACAAGGATTTCGAGCCGCTGCACCCCAAGCAGCTGCGCCGCGTCGTGCTCGGCCCGTTCTATTCGGCTGGCATTACCGACAACAATTCGACGGTGACCGAGGTACTCGCCAAGGTGCGCAAGCCCGAAAATGCCTGGCTGCTGACCTGGACCATCCAGGAGGTCTATTCCAAGGCCGAGAAGCCCGGCCGCAAGGGCCTGTTTTCGAGCGAGAAGACGACCCAGGAATTCTTCATCAACACCGACGATCTGGAAGCCGCGCGCCAGGGCGTGTCGAGCTATGAAAACCACGCGCTGATCCCGCACGAGGCCTATCAGGCGCTCTACGCCGCTGGCGAAGCGCAAAAGGTCTTTGCCGGCTACAAGGTTCACATCCTGTCCAACGGACAGGTCATCTCGGACGTCTGACCGTCACACCACGGAGCACCCTTCATGGATACCGGCCTGACCACCATCCCGGAAGCCGCCATCGAGAAGCACCGCGCTACCGCGCAGAGCTTCATCACCCGTGTCGTCGTGCTGGAGGACCCGTCTAGCTCCTCCGGCACAGCGCTTGCCGGCACCAACCGCCGCTTCGTTTCGACCGTCTCGGTCGGTTCGGTGCGCCGCACGCGCGAGGTCGAGCTGTCGAAGACCGTCGGCGCCGTTCATCCCGATGATCAGCTGCTGACCATCCCGCAGCACACGCTCCTGTTTCGCGCCCGGCGCGGCACGGCGATCGCGCTGGCAATATCGGACGTCTTTGCCGAGGGCTCGGACCTTGAAAGTCTGCAGGCCAAGAACACCCGCGCGCCGCTCGAAGGCGACGAGGCGTCTACCTTCAAGAAGCTTCTGTCGGCCTCGGCTTACATTTCGGCCTTCAGCCTCGCCTCCTACCTGTTCCAGCTGATCGACAGCGACGGCGAGGCGCCCAACGACAGTCCCGAACCGGACTTCCTGTTCGACACGCCGCAGGATGCGGTGAAGTCGATCCTGGCCAGCCTCGACAAGGCGATCTCGGGATCGTCCGACGACGCCGACCTGATGACAAGGGCGCGTGCCTTCGCCCGCGTCGCCATCGACGGGCTGCTGGCCCGCAAGGGCCGCTTCGACGGCATCGGCCCGTTCGAGAACGCGCATATCCGTATCGATGCCGACGATTTCACCCTGGATGGTTTCGACGTCGCGCCGGGCAAGCGTTCAAAACCGCTGGTGATGACATTCAAGAAGCCGGAAGAGGTCGTCGGCAATCACATCGCCAAATACCAGTCGGTCAAGCTCGCCAAGATGCTGATGGCCTACGACTTCGAGCGCGAACTCAATCCGTTCGTCGAACTCGGCGGCTTCCTGTTCACCTTCATCGGCGACGGCGCCCCCGGCACCGGCAAGACGACCCTGATCCAGATGATCGCCGGCCTCGTCAACGGCTACTGCCAGGTCGCCGGCTATCCCTTCGCCTACGAGAATTTCGGCGTCGACCAGATCTCGTCCTATCAGGGCAAATCAGGCCAGAACTGCCGCCAGTTCATCAACAATGTGCTGAACCCGCGCGTCATCGGATTCGGCACCATCGACGACATCGACCAGGTGGCGGCGCGCCGCTCAGACGACCGCGCCTCGGCCGGCCAGCAGGAAATCACCGGCGTGTTGATGGATGCCTTCGCCGGTGCCGCGACCGTGGTGCGCGGCAATTGCTCGTTCGGCATGTTCTCCAACTATCCCGAAAATGTCGACGACGCGCTGCGCCAGCGCGCCGGCGCCCGCTGGCTGGTCGACGGGCCGCAGAGCCGCAACGACTACATCGATATTTTTGTCCTGCTGGCGGGAAAAAACCACAAGATCCCGCTCGGCGACCACGATCTCTACGCCGCGCAGGAAATCCAGCGCGCCGTGACCGAAGCCTATGAGGGGCACGAGAAGCCGCAAGAAGACGGGCTGATGAAGGTCTACGAGCGCTACATGAAGGAGAACGGCGCACCGAAATCGATGGCCGACATCGGCACCTATCTGCACCTGATCAAGGATGCCGAGCCCCGCTTCACCGGCCGCGCCATCAAAAACGTCACCGACGCCATCAAGATGCGCGCCATGGACATCGAGCTTCCCGACGACTGGTTCGAGAAGCCGGAAGTCTTCATGCACAAGGGTTATGACGAGAAGAAAGCGATGATCGAGGAACTGCGCGGCCCCTTTTCGATGGACATGGTCATGCAGGAGATCAACCGCTACGCCGACTCGGAGTTCCGCTATTCCGACAAGTCCGACGACTCCGCCGTACAAAAGCTGCTGCGCGACGCCCGCCTGCGCGAACGGGCCGCGCGCGAGATGGAGGAGATGAAGAAGAAGGGGCTGTGGAATGCGTGAGTGCGCGCCTACCCCCCTCTGGCCTGCCGGCCATCTCCCCCTCAAGGGGGGAGATCGACTTTCACCATCGCTTTTGCCAATCTTCGACCTATCTGGAGAAGCGACACGGACGACGCTGCCAATCTCCCCCCTTGAGGGGGAGATTGCCGGCAGGCCAGAGGGGGGTGCTGGCACGCTCCTCGGGAGCGATGCACCTTGACCACAAAACCCGCCAAACCCGATCTCCTGCGCGACAACGAGCTGATCTATGGCCGGCTGCTGACGGTCGACGAGCCGCATTTGATCCAGCGCTACAACAAGGCGCTCGCCGCATTCGGCTTGAAGCCGACCAAACTAAAGAGCTTGCAGATCGACCGCACCGGCTTCTCGCCTGAAGTGGCCGAGGAATGCGATGATTATGACTATCTCGATCCCAACGAGGTCAACCGCCGCTTCATCATCCTGACGCCGTCGCAGATCGACCTGCCGGTGGTGCACACCGCCTTCTCCAACACCTCGCAACTGATGTTCGAGTTCATGTCCAGGAACCGGCGCGCCATCGATGCGCTGACGATCAAGGACGTCATCTACGGCGAGATCGAGGATTCCATTCCGAAGGTCAACGACATCGAGGATTTGCTGTCGATCAGCCAGGTCGAATTCAAGGTGCTGTCGGCCGAGGATGTGCTGGGCAAGGCCGCCGAACTCGGCAAGCTCGTGGACCGGCTGAAGCAGGAGCCCGATGCCTGGCGCGACAGCGCCATGCTGAACCGGATGGTGGAGCTTGCCAAGATCTGCGGCGACATCCGCGAGAACGCGCTGGTGCCCGACCAGGTGATCTTCCGCCACAATGCCTACTGGACCAGTCACTTCGGCGGTCTCTACGTGTTCGTCGACCCTGATATAACGACGGTGATCAGCGATCCGGCCGCCCCCGGTTTCCGCCGCTCGCGGCCGTGGCAGGTCAGCTATCTCTCGATCAACGACGCCGACAAGGTGTTCAAGTTCCTCGCCACCACCGGCCGCATCGAGCTGCCGCGTGCCTCCTGGGTGGAGACCTCGGGCTATCTCGAGCACCGCGCCGAGATGGTGGTGCGCGCGCTGATCCGCGATGCCGAGCCGAACCGCAATTTGACCGATGTCGACAAGGTCTGGCTGCAGACCTGGATCCAGAGCCATGCCGACCTGATCACCAGAGACGGCAATTTTCCGTTCCTCAACGCCGCCAAGCGCGAGATCGCCCAACTCGGCCACCTCAAGATCGAGGATGTCTTCCCGCAGCAACGTTTCCTTGTCATCCGCGCCAAGCCTGACCACCCCGACGCCTGGCTGACCAACCGGCTGATCTCGGATTTCGTACCGTCGGACTTCGTTTCGCGCTACATCTTCAACAAGGACGGCTTTTATGAGGACTATGGCGGCTTCAGCGACGCGTGGCGATCGCATGTTGTGGACGTTCTCAAAACCACATATTTGAAGGACAAGGTGGCGTTTCGCACACGCCTCTACGGCCTGACTGACTAGAACGAAATGAATCGTTATGTCGTTCTAACTTCTTGTTTTGGCGCATGATGTTATCCAAAAAGCCTGCAACTTTTTGGCGTCATGCTTTGAGGGGGTGACACAGCCATGCTCGATCCGATCGTGAATTTCTTCACCCGCATTTTCCAGTGGATTGGCCGCGGCATCGGCCTGTTGATCGGCGTCATCCTGTGGCCGTTCCTGTGGGCCGGGCGCTGGTACACGCAGCGCGGCTGGATCCTCAAGGCGGCGGTCGGCCTCGCCCTGCTGGTGCTGATCGGCCTCTACGCCAATTTCTTCTACGCCACCCAATGGTGGAACAATTTCAACCCGAACTATCCCGACACCTACACGTTCGAGAAGCGCAATGTCTCCGCCGGCGAACAGGTCTCCGCCGGCGCCGGCACCGACACCGCCAAGACCTGCGGCAACTCCGGCATTGCCCAGATCGCCGCCGACCTGACCGACTTCAACGTCAACCAGAATGCCTGGATCTCGTCGATGATCCTCTACAAGCTTGGCCTGTTCGGCATCGACTGGGACAACACGCCGTGGATGGACAACAAGGCCTCCTTCCAGCGCGGCATCAACCAGGCGGTGCGGCGCACCGCGACCGAACTCGCTGACAATCTCGGCCGCGTCCGCACCACCTCGCAGATCGACAGCGATCTGCAGAATGCCCGCGGCAACCTGCAGTTCGACGAGGAGACCTGGTATTTCGGCCTGAACCCGTTCGGCCCCAAGACGCCGACACCGAGCTACTATCGCGACGCTGTGCGCATGCTGCGTTCCTTCAACGCTCGCCTTGCTACCTGCCAGGCGACATTCGACGCCCGCGCCGACAATCTGAAACAGTATATCGACCGCATCTCGTCCGACATCGGCTCGACCTCGGCGATCCTCAAGGAACGCGCCGAGAACCACAACAATGGCTGGTTCGACTTCCGCGCCGACGACCGCTACTGGTTCGCCTATGGCCAGCTCTATGGCTATTACGGCCTGATGAAGGGCGCCCAGGCCGACTTCGAGGACGTCATCAAGGAAAAGCATCTGCAGAACCTGTGGGACACAATGGACTCGCAGTTCGTTTCGGCGCTGAAGATCCAGCCTTTCATCATCGCCAATGGCCGCGAGGATGGCTGGCTGTTGCCGACGCATCTGACGACGATGGGCTTCTATGTGCTCAGGGTGCGCTCCAACATGGTCGAAATCAGCAACGTTCTGACGCAGTAGCGCTGTTCCATTAGGGACCAGGCGATGGCGAATTTGCGCCGTCGCCTCTGTCGCATTCCGTGCATTGTGCGGCTGTTTTGAGACGGCGGCGCGGCGTGTCCTCTGGCTTCTATACGGCGCGGCAACGGAGCCAGGAAGAACCGATGACAGGTCGGCCGGTCCGCAGAGGAATTTTCTCTATAGGAAACATAGTTGCATGAAAGTTGACGCCGCGGCAGCGACAGGGTTAGAACATGCCCGCGCCCGGGTCCAACCTGCCTGCGAGTAAGATCAACCCGTCCCCTCCATCGTCCAATCCAGAGGAAAGCCGTCATGGCCGAAGTGAAGTCCGACATCGAGATCGCGCGCGGCGCCAGGAAAAAGCAGATCCAGGAGATCGGCCAGAAGATCGGTATCCCGACCGAACATTTGCTGCCCTATGGCCACGACAAGGCCAAGATCTCAGCTGAATTCATCAAATCGGTGAAGGGCAACAAGGACGGTAAGCTGATCCTCGTCACCGCCATCAACCCGACGCCGGCCGGCGAAGGCAAGACCACGACCACGGTCGGTCTCGGCGACGGCCTGAACCGCATCGGCAAGAAGGCGATCATCTGCATCCGCGAGGCCTCGCTGGGCCCGAACTTCGGCGTCAAGGGCGGTGCCGCCGGCGGCGGCTATGCGCAAGTCGTGCCGATGGAGGACATGAACCTCCACTTCACCGGCGACTTCCATGCCATCACCACGGCGCACAACCTGCTTTCGGCGCTGATCGACAACCACATCTACTGGGGCAATGAGCTCGGCATCGACACCCGCCGCGTCGTCTGGCGCCGCGTCATGGACATGAACGACCGCGCGCTGCGCGAAATCATCTGCTCGCTCGGCGGCGTCGCCAACGGATTCCCGCGCGAGGGCGGTTTCGATATCACCGTCGCCTCGGAAGTCATGGCCATCCTGTGCCTGTCGACCGACCTGAAGGACCTCGAAAAGCGCCTCGGCGACATCATCGTCGCCTATCGCCGCGACAAGTCGCCGGTCTATGCCCGCGACCTCAAGGCCGACGGCGCCATGGCCGTGCTGTTGAAGGACGCCATGCAGCCGAACCTGGTGCAGACGCTGGAGAACAACCCGGCCTTCGTGCATGGCGGCCCGTTCGCCAACATCGCGCATGGCTGCAACTCGGTCGTCGCCACCACGACGGCGCTCAAGCTCGCCGACTACGTCGTCACCGAAGCCGGCTTCGGCGCTGACCTCGGTGCTGAAAAGTTCTTCGACATCAAGTGCCGCAAGGCGGGCCTCAAGCCGGCGGCGGCCGTCATTGTCGCCACCGTGCGCGCCATGAAAATGAATGGCGGCGTCAAGAAGGAAGACCTCGGCAAGGAAAACGTCGAAGCGGTGAAGAAGGGCTGCGCCAATCTCGGCCGCCACATCGAGAACATCCGCCAGTTCGGCGTGCCGGCGGTGGTTGCCATCAACCACTTCTACTCCGACACCGACGCCGAGATCCAGGCGATGAAGGACTATGTCGCATCGATGGGCGAAGAGGCGATCCTGTGCAAGCACTGGGCGCACGGCTCGGCCGGCATCGAGGATCTCGCCAACAAGGTGGTGGCACTGGCCGAATCCGGTGCTTCGCAGTTCGCGCCGCTCTATCCCGATGCCATGCCGCTGTTCGAGAAGATCAACACCATCGTCCAGCGCATCTATCGCGGCTCGGAAGCGATCGCCGACAAGTCGGTGCGCGACCAGCTCAAGGCCTGGGAAGACGCCGGCTACGGCCACTTGCCGGTGTGCATGGCCAAGACGCAGTACTCGTTCTCGACCGACCCGAACCTGCGCGGCGCGCCGACCGGCCACACGGTGCCGGTGCGCGAGGTCAGGCTGTCGGCCGGTGCCGGCTTCGTCGTCATCATCTGCGGCGAGGTCATGACCATGCCCGGCCTGCCCAAGGCGCCGTCCTCGGAAAAGATCTTCCTCAACGAGATGGGCCAGATCGAAGGCCTGTTCTAAAATCCTTCAGTTCAAACCGCAAAGGGCGCCGCAGCGATGCGGCGCCCGTCTGTTTTCGGATAACCCTAAGCAGCGCTGCGCGACAGCGCCCGCTGGTTGGAGCCGAAGATCGTGTCGCGTTCCGGCAACGCGCCGGTTTTCAGGCACTCGACCCATTCGGCGGTCTTGAGCACCGCCGCGAAGCGCGACTGCAGGATGATCGTGACCACGCGGTGGATCTCCTCGGCCGAGGCGTAGCCGGCGCTGTTGGCGTAAGGCACCGAGCCGGTCGCATCCGACAGGAACTCGACGGCAAAGCCCATATGCACGGCGTGGATGATGGTCGACAGGTCGCAATTATGCGTCATGTAGCCGACCACAGTGATCGTGTCGATGGCATTGGCGCGCAGCCAGTCCTCGAGATCGGTGCCGGTGAAGGCGGAGGGCAGGTTCTTTTCGACATAATGGTCGCGCTCGCGCCTGGCGATCTCGGGATGCAGTTCCCCGCCGTGGCTGCCCCTAGCGAAGATCGGCGATGTCTCCGGCGCCATCTGCTTGACGACCACCACCTTGATGCCGGCAGCAGTCGCTGCATCCATCGCCCGCGCCACATTGACGACGCTGTCGCGGAACGGCGGATGCTGGATGGCGAGATTGCCGCCGTCATAGTCGTTCTGCACATCGACGACGATCAGCGCCCGGCGTGGCGTGGTGTTGGCTGGGTCAGACATGGTGTTTTCCTTTCCGGCTTGAATGCGATGGGCCGAAAATAGACGGGTCGCCGGCCTGCTAAAAGTGGCCCGATTGACATCATTCGAAAGAATTGGGACAATCCGCTTTCAACTACCGGAAGCACCCATGACCGACCCGATCATTGCCGTCCTCGCCTTCGACGACATCAGCCCGTTCCATCTTTCGGTGCCGTGCCTGGTCTTCGGCGAGGACAGGACGGCGCTTGGCCTGCCGCGCTTCGACTTCCGCATCTGCGCGGTCAAGGCCGGTCCGATCCACACAGAAGCCGGACTGACAATTGCCGCGCCGCATGGGCTCGAAGGGCTCGACGGCGCCGACATCGTCATCGTCCCAAGCTGGCATCATCTCGGCGAGCCGGCACCGCCGCTGCTGATGGAGGCGCTGCGCCGGGCGCACCGACGCGGCGCCCTGATCGTCGGCCTGTGCCTCGGAACCTTCGCCATTGCCGCTGCCGGACTGCTTTCGGGCCGTCGTGCCGCGACGCACTGGGCCTATTCCGAACAATTGCAGACACTCCATCCCGACGTCGCCGTCGATGCCTCGGTGCTCTATGTCGACAATGGCGACATAGTGACCTCGGCCGGCGTCGCCGCCGGTCTGGACTGCTGTCTTCACATCGTGCGCGCCCGCTACGGCGCGGAAGCCGCACTGCGGCTCGCACGCCAGATCGTCCTTTCTCCGCATCGGCAGGGCGGGCAGGCGCAATTCATCGAGCATCCGGTGGCAAGAAGCGCGGACGCCGACCGGTTCACCCAAGCCCTCGACGCGGTTCGCGCGGCGCTCGGAGAGACGCATAGCCTGGATAGCGTCGCCGAGGCCGCCGGCCTGACCCGGCGCACCTTTACCCGCCGCTTCCAAAAATCGATCGGCACCAGTTTCGGCGATTGGCTGACCAGCCAGCGGATAGAACTGGCTCAACGGTTGCTGGAGGCAACGGAGAAATCGACGGACATGGTGGCGTTCGAAGCCGGCTTCGGCAGCGCCACCTCGCTGCGCCAGCATTTCGCCGCAAGGCTCAGGACATCGCCGGCGCAATATCGGCGCGAATTCTCCAGGCGAGCCGGTCAGGACGAGCGCATGGCGTACGTCCTGTCGTCCTGATCTGTTCAGTCCCGCTTGACCTGATGTGCCGGATTGCCGACCACCGTGGTGTTCGCAGCCACGTCGCGTGTCACCACCGCGCCGGCGCCGACGATGGCACCTTCACCGATGCTGACGCCGCCAAGGATGACGGCTGAGCCGCCGATCCACGCATTGGCGCCGATCTCGACCGGCTTGGCGATCTCCAGTCCAGCTTGCCGCCCAGCGGGCTCCCTATGGTGCTCGGCGCAGTAGATCTGAACATTGGGGCCGAGCAGCGTTCCCTTGCCGATGCGCACACTCGCTGTGTCGAGGATGGTGCAGCCGGCATTAAGGAAGACGCCGTCGCCGAGAAAGATGTTGAAACCATAGGCGCAGTGAAACGGTGCCTCGATGCGGGCGCCCTCGCCGGCGTTGCCGAGCAAAGCTCTCAAGCCCGGCCCGAGATTGCCGCGCTGCCGCGGCGGCAGCGAGTTATGCTCGAACACCGCGTCACGCGCTACCACACGCAAGGACTCCAGCTCGTTATCGAGGCAGGTGTACCATTCGCCGGCCGCCATCTTCACGCGCTCGCTCTTAGCCATGACGCGGTCTCCAATTCACGTCCTTGCAAAGCACAAGTGCAGCCAACAGAAAAGCGCCTGATGCAAGTACTGGTCAAATATTGGACCTATGGTAGCCTGTGTCTCAAGGCCGTCTTGGCCCGGTGATCGAGGGGGATCGACCATGCTCTACATTCTCGCACTTCTGATCGGCGTCATTGCCGGTCTTCGCGCCATGACGGCGCCGGCTGCCGTTGCCTGGGGCGCTTATCTCGGCTGGCTGCCGGTTGCCGGCACCTGGGCGAGCTTCATGAATCACTGGGCGGCTATCGGCATCTTCACCATCCTGGCCATCGTCGAACTGGTCACCGACCAGTTGCCGTCGACGCCGAGCCGTAAAGTGCCGCAGCAATTCGGCGCCCGCATCGTCATGGGCGCCTTCACCGGCGCGGTGATCGGCGCGACAGGCGGCGCCACCATCGGCGGCTTGATTGCCGGCGCCATCGGCGCTGTCATCGGCACGCTGGGCGGCGCTGAAGCTCGCGGCCGGCTCGCAGCCGCCTTCGGCAAGGATCCGCCCGCCGCCTTCATCGAGGACGCGGTGGCGATCATCGGCGGTCTGCTGATCGTGGCTGCGGTGGCATGACGACGAAAACCTTCGACGCCATCATCATCGGTGCCGGACAGGCTGGCCCTCCGCTGGCCGGCCGGCTGACGGCCGCCGGCAGGAGCGTGGCGCTGATCGAGCGCAAGCTGGTCGGCGGCACTTGCGTCAACACCGGCTGCATGCCGACCAAGACCATGGTCGCCAGCGCCTATGCCGCGCATCTGGCGCGCCGCGCCGCCGACTACGGCGTGACGCTCAGTGGCCCCGTCGGCGTCGACTATGCCAGGATCAAGGCGCGCAAGGACAAGGTGACGATCGAAGCTCGCACCAATCTCGAGACCTGGATTGCCGGCATGGACAAATGCACCCTCTATCGCGGCCATGCGCGTTTCGAATCCGCCAACACGGTGCGCGTCGGCGACGATCTGCTGACCGCCGAAAATATCTTCCTCAACACCGGCGGCCGCGCCTCGGTCCCAGACCTGCCCGGCATCCACGACATCGACTATCTGACCAATTCCTCGATGATGAATCTCGACGTGCTGCCGCGCCATCTCATCGTCGTCGGTGGCAGTTACATCTCGCTCGAATTCGCACAGATGTTCCGCCGCTTCGGCTCGGAGGTCACAGTCATCGAAAAGAGCCCACGCCTGACCGGCCGCGAGGACGAGGACGTCTCTGCCGCCATCCTGTCGATCCTCGAAAACGAAGGCATCGCGGTCCATCTCGGCGCCGACGACATCGCTTTCGCCAGACAAGGCCAGGACATTGCCGTGACCTTCTCCGCCGGCAAACCGCCGGTGGTCGGCTCTCACGTGCTGCTGGCTCTGGGGCGGACGCCCAACACCGATGACCTCGGCCTGGAGAGGGCTGGCGTGGAGGTCGACAAGCGCGGCTTCGTCTCTGTAGACGACCAGTTGCGCAGCAGCGTGCCCGGCATCTGGGCGATGGGCGACTGCAACGGCAGGGGCGCCTTCACCCACACCTCCTACAACGACTACGAGATCGTCGCCGCCAACCTGCTGGACAATGATCCGCGCAAGGTCAGTGATCGCATCGAAGCCTATGCGCTCTACATCGACCCACCGCTCGGCCGCTGCGGCATGACCGAGGCCGCGGTGAAGAAATCCGGCCGTCGCGCGCTGGTCGGCCAGCGGCCGATGACCCGCGTCGGCCGCGCTATCGAAAAGGGCGAGACGCAGGGTTTCACGAAGATCCTGGTCGACGCAGACACGAGGGAGATCCTCGGCTGCTCGGTGCTCGGACCCGGCGGCGACGAGGTTATCCATTGCGTGCTCGACCTGATGTACGCCAAGGCGCCCGTCGACACGCTCGCGCGTGCCGTGCATATCCACCCGAATGTCTCGGAACTGTTGCCCACCATTGCTCAGGAACTGAAGCCGCTGGCTTGACAGCCTGTTGGCGACCCATTTCAAAGCTCTTCCTTTTCTGCATCGCTGCAATGCAGCAATGCCGCTTGCGCACGGCGGCGTCCTTCGCGCAGTCTCAATTTGAACCGATTCAGTCTGGACGCCCCATGCCCTTGCCGATCCTTGCGCTTGCCATTGCGTCCTTCTGCATCGGCACCACCGAATTCGTCATCATGGGCCTGCTGCCCGAGGTCGCGGCCGACCTCGGCGTGTCAATCCCTTCGGCGGGTCTGCTGGTCACCGGCTATGCGCTGGGCGTCGTCTTCGGCGCCCCGATCGTCGCCATGGCCACCGCGCATTTGCCGCGCAAGCCGGTGCTGGTCGGGCTGGCCGTGCTGTTCGTCGTCGGCAATCTGTTTTGCGCCATCTCGCCCAACTACTGGACGCTGATGGCGGCGCGCGTTTTCACCGCTTTCGGCCATGGCGCCTTCTTCGGCATCGGCTCGGTCGTTGCCGCCAGCCTGGTGCCGCGCAACAAACGGGCCAGCGCCATCGCGCTGATGTTCGCCGGGCTGACGCTCTCCAACATCCTGGGTGTTCCCGCCGGAACCGCACTTGGCGAAGCGTTCGGCTGGCGCTCCACCTTCGTTGCCGTGGTCGGTATCGGCCTGATCTCGGTGGCAGCGATCGCCTGGCTGGTGCCGTCCGATGTCGCCCAGCCAAGCGGTGGCGGCCTGCGCGGCGAGCTACGCGTGCTGGGCAAGCTGCAGGTCTGGCTGGCCATGCTGATCGCGGCGCTGACTTCCGCAAGCCTGTTCACCGTCTTCACCTACATCAAGCCCTACCTCACCGAGGTATCGGGCTTGTCGACCTCCGCAGTCACGTGGGTTCTGCTGCTGTTCGGCGCGGGTATGACCATCGGCAACATTATCGGCGGCAGACTGGCCGACTGGAAACTGATGCCGACGGTGATCGGCACGCTGCTGCTGATGGCCCTGCTTTTCGTTGGCTTCAGGCAGTTCGGCGCAATCGCCAGCGTTGCCGTCGGCATCGTCTTCCTGTGGGGCCTGCTCATCTTCGTCGTCGTGCCGCCGCTGCAGATCCGGGTCGTCGAGGCGGCCTCCGAGGGACCGAACCTCGCCGCCACGCTGAACCAGGGCGCCTTCAATGTCGGCAATGCCAGCGGCGCCTGGATTGGCGGCGTGGCCCTTTCCGCCGGTGTTTCCTATGCCAATTTGCCGCTGGTCGGCGCAGCACTCGCTTTGTTGGCAGTGACCGTCGCCGTGCTGTCACAGGCGCTGGACCGGCGCGCGCCGGTCATCCCGCTCCCGGCTGAATAGTCTCTTGCGCCTATAGCGCGGCGGGCTGGACCAATCGACATAGGCGCCTTCAAATCGCATGTCTTCTGGTCCTTGATGGAGGAAGTCATGCAGAAATCGATCGAGCGCATCGCCGGCGAAAGCGAAGGGGTTTCCTACGAATTCCCGCTGTTCCGCTTCACTGGTTCCGACAAGGCTGCTCCTTCGGCCTATCTGCAGGCGGCGCTCCATGCCGGTGAGTTGCCGGGCGTCGTCGCCATCGACGCGCTGATGCCGATGCTTGCCAGGGCGGAGGCCGAAGGCCGCATCAAGGGCAACCTCACCGTCGTGCCCTGGGCCAACCCTGTCGGCCGGGCGCAATATCATTTCGGCGAGCATCAGGGCCGCTTCCATCTGGGCACGCGCACCAATTTCAACCGCGGCTTTCCACTGCTCGCCGCGCCCGACACAGCGCTCTTGCCCGACACCACCCTTGGCAGCGTCGACCAGCGGCTGAAGACGCGGCTGGTGCAGCTGTCGTTCGGCCATGACATCGTGCTCGACCTGCACTGCGATGACGAGGGCCTCGCCTATCTCTACGTCCACACCAGCCTGTGGCCTGATATGGCCGATTGCGCCGCGGCCATGGGCGTCGACGCAGTCGTGCTGTGGAGCGAGGACACCGACGGCACCTTCGAGGGCGCCTCGATCATGCCCTACCAGAATGTCCCAGCTCATGTAGCCAAGCTCGACCGCCGCGTCGCCACCACGGTCGAATATCGCGGCATCCTCGATGTCGACGGCGCCCTGGCCGCCTCTGATGCCGACGGGCTCTACCGGTTGCTTGTGGCGCGCGGCGTGATCGCCGATAGCGCCCTGCCCGCACCTGGCCCCTTCACCGGCGTCGTGGCGCCATTGGAGAACATCGACATGATGCCGGCGTCTCGGGCGGGTGCCGTGCTCTACGACGTGAAACCCGGCGACCGCGTCGCCAAGGGCGCGCGCCTCGCCACCATCGTCCATGCGCCCGGCGAAGCCGATGGCCGCACCGAAATCTTCGCACCGCAGGACGGCATCATCCTGACCCGCCGCTCTCGCCGCATCATCCGCGCCGGCGAGGATCTCTTGAAGCTGGTCGGCGACAGGAAGAGCACCGACGCCCGGTCGGGGACGCTGGAAGATTGAGAAAGCTTTGCCTCGTAGTTTGCCGAAGCACTCCATAGCTTCGTCATTCTAGGGCGAAGCAAGGAGCGAAGCGACGCGGCGCAGACCCTAGAATCCATGCCGCGACTTCAAAGCGTCGCTACGTTCAGAATTCTGTTCCGCTGCGCCCTTCAACTGAGGTCGCGGCATGGATCCTCGGGTCTCCGCGACGTCGCTTCGCTCCTGCTCCGCCCGTGGATGACGAAGTTGCGAGGCTTCGGCCAATCCCAAACCCGTTGCATGCAGCATCACCGCCTAGCCCGAAATGGCCTGCCTAGCCTTCGCCTCCAGCCATTCGGCCATCTGCCGGTAAGGCACCGGGCCGTGGCTGATGCGGGCGACACCCAGTTCCGCCAGTCGCTGACGCGGCGGCACATGCGCCAGCGCGATGATATTGACCGGCAACGCGATTGCCTTGCAAAGCGTCTCGATCAGGTCCTCATCGCCAAGACCCGGCGCAAAGAAGCCGTGTGCGCCGGCTTTTTCGAAGGCCTGCGCGCGCTCGATGGCCTGGTCGAGCAGGACGTCGTCATGCGCATCCGGTTTTGCCTTGAGGAAGATGTCGGTTCGGGCGTTGATGAACGCCGGTATGCCGGAGGCCTTAACGGCCGCCGCCGCGGCTTCGATGCGTTTTACCTGAACAGCGATGTCGTGCAGGCCGCTGCCACCGACAACCTGGTCTTCGAAATTGAACCCAACAGCGCCAGCCCGCAGTGCCAACGTTACCGTGCGAGCAACAATTTCCGGGTCGACGCCGTAACCACCCTCGAGGTCCATGGTCACCGGCAGGTCGACGGCAGTGACGATGCGCTTGATGTTGTCGAGCGCCAGCTCCAGCGGGATTTTCTCGCCATCGGCATAGCCGAAGGCGGCCGCCACCGGCCAGCTTCCGGTGGCGATCGCCTTGGCGCCCGCTTTCTCGACGATCTTGGCCGAACCCGGATCCCAGACGTTGTAGAGAACGATCGGGTTTCCCTTGACGTGGAGGGAATGGAACGTCCGCGCACGCTCGATCTGCTCGGTCATGATTGTTTTCTCGTCTTCCTGCTGTTGATGAACATTCTAAGCGCCATAGCCGGTTCTGGCGATGTACCATGAGGCGCAGAAGCGACAGCCACCGCAGGCTTTTCAAATCAGTTGCGCATCCGGTTTTTCGCGGCTATGGATTTCGCCATGAACATGCGTTCGATCAAGACCATTTGGTGGTGGGCCTGCTGACAGCGGCCTGTTCGAACACGTGCGCGTGAAAAGAGAGGGTGGCCGCAACGGAAAGTCCGGGCGGCCATTTGTTTTTTCCAAGCCATTCCCGGGTCCGTTGCCCAAGAAGCTGATGGAGACGGCAATGACGATGAAGGTTCTGGAAAACGGCGCGGAAAGTTTCGTGACCGCGGGTGGCATAACCATCACGCGCGCGCGCCACGACCGGCCCTATGCAGGTGCGATTGACGCCTATGTCGACGGCCTGAATTCGCGCCGCGGTGCGGTGTTTTCCTCCAATTATGAATATCCCGGCCGCTACACGCGCTGGGACACCGCCATCATCGATCCGCCGCTGGTCGTCTCGGCGCGCGGCCGTGCCATGCGCATCGAGGCGCTGAACCGCCGTGGCGAGGCGCTGCTGCCGGTCATCGGCAAGGCGCTCGCCAGCCAGGCGGATGTCACCATCGCCGAGACGTCGAAGACACTCATCCGCCTCGATGTCGCCAAGCCCGGCCGTGTCTTCACCGAGGAGGAGCGCAGCCGCGTCCCTTCAGTCTTCACCGTACTGCGCGCCATCACCGCTCTGTTCAAGACCGAGGAAGACGCCAATCTTGGTCTCTACGGCGCCTTCGGATACGACCTCGCCTTCCAGTTCGATCCGGTCGAACACACTCTCGAGCGCAAAGAGAGCCAGCGCGACCTGGTGCTTTTCCTGCCCGACGAGATCCTGGTCGTCGACCATTATTCGGCCAAGGCCTGGACCGACCGCTACGACTATGCCGGCGACGGGTTTTCGACGGAGGGGCTGGCGCGCGACGAAATCGCCGAGCCGTTCAAGAGCCCCGACCGCATCCCGCCGCGCGGCGACCACGAACCCGGCGAATACGCCGATCTGGTGCGCAAGGCGATGGATTCGTTCAAGCGCGGCGACCTGTTCGAGGTCGTGCCCGGCCAGATGTTCTACGAGCGCTGCGAAACGCAGCCATCCGAGATTTCGCGCAAGCTGAAGGCAATCAACCCCTCGCCCTATTCCTTCTTCATTAATCTGGGCGAAGGCGAATACCTGATCGGCGCCTCGCCCGAAATGTTCGTTCGCGTCAACGGCCGCCGCGTCGAGACCTGCCCGATCTCGGGCACCATCAAGCGCGGCGACGATGCCATTTCGGACTCCGAGCAGATCCTGAAACTGCTCAACTCGAAGAAGGACGAATCCGAGCTGACCATGTGCTCGGACGTCGACCGCAACGACAAGTCGCGGGTCTGCGAGCCGGGTTCGGTGCGCGTCATCGGCCGCCGTCAGATCGAAATGTATTCGCGTCTGATCCACACGGTCGACCACATCGAAGGCCGGCTGCGCGAAGGCATGGATGCCTTCGATGCCTTCCTGTCGCACGCCTGGGCGGTCACCGTGACCGGCGCGCCGAAATTGTGGGCCATGCGCTTCATCGAGCAGAACGAGAAAAGCCCGCGCGCCTGGTATGGCGGCGCGATCGGCATGGTCAATTTCAACGGCGACATGAACACCGGTCTCACCCTTCGCACCATCCGCATCAAGGACGGCATTGCCGAAGTGCGCGCCGGCGCCACATTGCTGTTCGACAGCATTCCCGAGGAAGAAGAAGCCGAAACCGAACTGAAGGCATCCGCCATGCTCTCCGCCATTCGCGACGCCAAGACAGGCAATTCCGCCAGCACCGAGCGAACCACCGCGCGCGTCGGCGACGGCGTCAACATCCTGCTGGTCGACCACGAGGATAGTTTCGTCCACACGCTGGCCAATTATTTCCGCCAGACCGGCGCCAACGTCTCGACCGTTCGCTCGCCGGTGCCTGAGGAAGTCTTCGACCGGCTGAAACCCGATCTCGTCGTGCTGTCGCCCGGCCCCGGCACGCCGAAGGACTTCGATTGCGCCGCAACCATCAAGAAGGCGCGCGCCCGTGAACTGCCGATCTTCGGCGTCTGCCTTGGCCTGCAGGCATTGGCGGAGGCCTATGGCGGCGAACTGCGGCAGCTACACATACCGATGCACGGCAAGCCGTCGCGCATCCGGGTCTCCAAGCCCGGCATCATCTTCTCGGGCCTGCCCAAGGAAGTGACCGTCGGCCGCTACCACTCGATCTTTGCCGATCCGGTGCGGCTGCCCGACGATTTCATCGTCACGGCCGAGACCGAGGACGGCATCATCATGGCCTTCGAACACCGCAAGGAGCCGATCGCCGCGGTACAGTTCCACCCGGAATCGATCATGACGCTCGGCCACAATGCCGGCATGCGCATCATCGAGAACATCGTCGCCCACCTGCCGCGCAAGGCCAAGGAAAAGGCCGCCTGACAATCATGGCCGAAACCGAGAACACGATGGCGATCGCGGCCAAGGCGGCCGCGAAGCGCAAGGTCGCCAATCTTGCCTTCTGGTCGATCATCATTGCCGCAATCGTGCTCGGCCTGAAACTCGTCGCCTGGTACGTCACCGGCTCCGTCGCGCTCTATTCGGACGCGCTGGAATCGATCGTCAACGTCATTGCCTCGGTTGCAGCCTTCTGGGCGATCCAGGTCAGCCACAAGCCGGCCGACCAGGACCACCCTTTCGGCCATCACAAGGCCGAGTATTTCTCGGCGGTGCTGGAAGGCGTGCTGATCGTGCTCGCCGCCCTTTTGATCCTCAACGAGGTCTGGCGCCACTGGCAGACCCCGGCACCGCTCGAACAGCCCTGGGAAGGTCTTGCCGTCAACGGCGTCGCTACAGTCATCAACGCCTTCTGGGCCTGGACGTTGATCCGCGCCGGCAGGGCGGAGAAGTCACCGGTGCTGGTTGCCGACGGCAACCACATCATGACCGACGTGGTCACCTCGATCGGCGTCTTCGGCGGCCTGGTCGGAGCGATCCTGACCGGCTGGCAGATTCTCGACCCGGCACTTGCCGTCCTCGTGGCGCTGAACATCCTGTGGCAGGGCTGGCACGTCATCGGTTCGTCGATGAACGGCCTGATGGACCGCGCCGTCGACACCCAGGAACACATGCGCATCCGCGACGTCATCTCGGCCAATTGCAAGGGCGCGCTGGAGGTGCACGACCTCAAGACGCGCATCGCCGGCCGCGCCACCTTCATCGAGTTTCATCTGGTCGTCGATGCCGACATGTCGGTCGGCGCCAGCCATGTCATCTGCGACCGCATAGAGGACGCGCTGAAGGCCGAAATCCCCTCGGTGCGCGTCACCATCCATGTCGAGCCCGACGACGAGGCCAAGCTCCCCAAGGGCACGACGGCCGTGCCGTTTGCGTGAGGCGGTCTCCCGTCACGACCTTGGAAAATTAGCCAAAGCCCCTCGACTTCGTCATCCACGGGCGGAGCAGGAGCGAAGCTCCGTCGCGGAGACCCGAGGATCCATGCCGCGACCTTGGCCTCAGAGTGCAGCGGAACAGAATTCTGCACCGCAGCAGCGCTCGGATGTCACGGCATGGATCCTATGGTCTGCGCCGCGTCGCTTCGCTCCTTGCTCCGCCATAGGATGACGAAAACGCTGGGTGCTTACGGAGCGCATGCCGATTGCGGCATCGGCTGCAGCCGATAGACCTTGTCGTCGGATTTCGTCTTGCCGTCGGTGGCCTTCGAACACAGGTCGACGATCGCGAGTGCACTGTTGGGATTGGCCAGCATCATCGTGCCATCGGCACCACGCTTGAGGAAAATCTCCTTCTGCGCGATGTCGCAGGAGAAATCGCTCATCTTCGAACTGGCCGCGCAGCGCCACTGGTCGGCTTCGGCCTGGCAGGAATAGGTCTGCGTGACTTTGGCCGATTTCTGCCGTGTGGTGACGGTAACGGCAATGTCGGCGCCATCAGGCCAGTTGGCTGCGTCGCCCCCTGAAGCAAACGACGCCAGTTCGACCGGGCCGCGGAAAACCCGGATCGACTTGGTGAGCTGATCGGGGTGCGAGCCGAGATGCGCTGCATCGTAGTCGCGCCCATAGCAGAATGCCTGGTCCGGCTTCAGCCGCTCGCGCAGTGGAGCCCCGAGCGCAGGGGCGATCGGATCGATGCGCGCGAACTCGGCCTTGCAGGTCGCCGCCGGCATCGGGTCGAGGCGGAAATTGTCGTCCTCCGAGCCGAGCGCCTGCCTGTCATACTCCGCTGCGCCAAGCTCCTCTTCCGATCCGGCATCGAGATAGATGTCGGGCTGCAGATCCGAGAGAAGCAGCCGGCCCTTGTCGTCGACCTTCAGCGATGCAAGCGTCCGGTCGCACTCCATACCGCAATGGATGGGGCCTGTCTTGCCGTCCTCCGACACATGATTGCACCAGCCGCCGGCCCATTCCGGCGCCTTGGCGCCGCGCACGGAGGTGGCGATGAAGGCATTGTAAGAAGTGTCGGAATTCACGGTCGGCTCTTCATTCGGCCGGCTGACCGGATCATGGCCGTAGTAGAAGAAGATCCGCGCCACCTTCTGCTTCGGGTGCGCCTTGAGATGCGCCGCATCATAGACGCGGCCGAAACAGGCGTCAGTGCCGTTGGGACTGAGTTCAGTGAGCTTGAGTGCATCATCGGCGAAGGCCGAGCCGGCAAGCGTGGCAATCAGCGCCGCGCCAGCAATTGTCTTCCATTCCCCTGCCCTGAACGCCACGTGATCTCTCCTCCGCATCGACAGGACGCAACGTCAATTTATGCTAGTATTGCGGCCGCAGCCACGCAATTCGCGGCGGGCCGCCAAGCGAAGGAGGATGCCATGCGTCGGCGCGACATGTTCCGCGCGGTTCTTGCCGGAACCGGAACGCTTCTCGGTTTGCGGGCAGCACAGGCAGCCGCCACCGAGCCCACAAGGCAAAAAGTCGCCTACCACTTGAGCGACACCGACAAGGTCAATTTCGTGCTCGGCAACATCAAGAACCACTATGAGGGCACCGGCGGCAATGTCGACATCGTGCTGGTCGTGCATGGTCCGGCCTTGGCCAGCTTCAAGTCGAAGGGAATATCGGCCGCGATTTCCGGGCGCTTCGCCGGCCTGGTGCGGCAGGGGCTGGAATCCCATGCTTGCGCCAACACCATGCAAGGCATGGATATTTCGCTCCCCGACCTGCTCGCCGGGTTTCATGCCGCCGACAAGGGCGGCGTCGTCAAACTCGCCGAACTGCAAGGCCAAGGTTACGCCTATCTGCACCCGTAGAGCGGTTTGCTTGGCGCAAATTCCCCAAGGGAAAGCGCTACTCCTTTTCCCGGGAAACCGTTTCACACGTTTCCTTGAATTGCTCAAAGGCTTGAACACCGGGGTGGCAAGGGCCTACGAAGGACAGGCAGACGTCCCGGAGGAAGAACCGTGCCAGCCACCACACTCAGCATACCCGATCTTGCCGGCAAGGCAGTGCTGGTCACCGGTGCGTCGACCGGCATCGGAGCGGCGCTCGCGCTGGCCTATGCAGCGCAGAAATGCAAGGTGGCGCTGCACTACAATTCGAGTCAAGACGCCGCCGAGAAGCTCGGCCTGACGATTGCCGACAAGGGCGGCGAGGTGTTTCTCGTTCAGGGCGATTTCTCCGTTGCCGCCGATGTCGAGCGCGTCGTCGAGGATAGCGCGCAATATTTCGGCCGCCTCGACGGGCTGGTCAACAATGCCGGCGGCATGCTTGGCCGCATTCCCTATGCCGAGCAGACCGAGGCGCATTACGACGCTGTGATGGACCTCAACGCCCGTTCGGTACTGACTGCTTCGCGCAAGGCGATCCCGTGGCTGAAGAAACAGGGCGGCTTCATCGTCAACACCTCCTCGATCGCCGCCCGCAATGGCGCCGGCGGCGGCGCCGGGCTTTACGGCTCGGCCAAGGCCTTCGTCTCCAATGTGACGCGCGGCATGGCCAAGGAACTGATCGGCTTCGGCATCCGCGTCAACGCGGTGGCGCCCGGCACCATTCTCACCCCGTTCCACGAGCGCTATTCGACCGACGAGCAGATCAAAGGCATGGTCGCCACCATTCCGCAGGGACGCGCCGGCACGGCGCAGGATTGCGTCGGCGCCTATCTGTTCCTCTCTTCCGATCTTCTCAGCGGCTACATCACCGGCCAGGTCATCGAGGTGAATGGCGGCCAGTTGATGCCTTGAGCGGCTATCGGCATACTGGCGGTCTGCACGCTCTTGTCGAAACCTCAAAGGGAGACAACGGAATGTATGGACTGATCGGCAAGATGCGGGCGGCGCGCGGCCAGCGTGACGCGGTCATCGACCTCCTGCGCGCCAGCACCGGCGCCCTGCCGGGTTGCCTGAACTACATCATCGCCCGCGACCCCGCGGATGCCGATGCGATCTGGGTCACCGAAGTGTGGACCGACGCCGAAAGCCACAAGGCCTCGCTGCAGCTTCCCGAAGTCCAGGCGGCGATCGCCAAGGCGCGGCCGTTCATCGCCGGCTTCGAATTCCAGGTCGAAACCCACCCTGTCGGCGGCTTCGGCCTGGCCGACGGCAAGACGGGGTGAGTTCGATGCCAACTTTGAGGAGCAACCTTTGACGCAGACAGTAAACATTCGCGATGCGAAAGCCCATCTGTCGCGCCTTGTGAGACGTGCAGCCCAAGGCGAGTCGTTTGTTATTGCCAAAGCCGGCAAGCCGTTGGCCAGAATCGTGCCGATCGAACAACCGGCTCTGCAGGCGCGACGGGTCGGTTTTATGGCCGGCCAGTTTTCCGTCCCCGACGATTTCGACCGCATGGGTCGCAATGAGATCGAGCAACGGTTCGACGCCGGCTTATGAAACCTGTTACTCGACACCTGGACGGGTGAAACAATAGTTTTCTATGAACCGCGGTTCGCATTTTTCGCCCTGCGGGTCTAAGAGCGAAACATGGATTCCTCGGCCGAGCAGCCCTCCCCGGACCTGCCCACACTCGAGCGCATGGCGCGGATGCGCAAGCTCTGGCAGTGGCTTGCCCTGCTGGTTGTTTCTCTCCTGTTTGCCGGCGCGCTGGAACTCGCCACCCTGCCGGCGGCGTTGCTGATCGGGCCGATGCTGGCGGCCATCGTCGCCGGCACCAATGGCGCCACGGTGCGTGTGCCGCGCCTTCTGTTCGGCGCCGCCCAGGCGATCGTCGGCTGCCTCGTCGCCAGCTCGATCTCGGCCGACATCTTTCCAGTCTTCTACCGGGAATGGCCGCTGTTTCTCGGTGTCGTGGTGGCCACCGTCACGGCCTCCAGCCTGCTCGGTTGGCTGATCAGCCGCTGGCGCATCCTGCCCGGCACCACCGCCGTCTGGGGTTCGTCGCCGGGCGCGGCCACCGCCATGGTGCTGATGGCCGGTGCGTTCGGCGCCGACCAGCGTCTCGTCGCCTTCATGCAATATCTGCGCGTCATCTTCGTCTCGATGACGGCAGCACTCGTTGCCAAGATGTGGGTCGACACATCGGGCGTCGAAATCCCCGCCATCACCTGGTTCCCGCCGATCGACGCCCAAGCCTTCGCCGCCACCATCGGCATCGCGTTTATCGGCGGCTTGGCGGGAAAGCTGTGCCGGCTGCCTTCTCCCTACTTCCTCGGCACCTTCATCTTCGGCGGCGTCATCCATCTCGGCCTGGGCGTTGAGATGCAATTGCCGCCCTGGCTGCTGGCATTCAGTTACGCTATGGTCGGCTGGTCGATCGGGTTGAATTTCACCAGGGCGATCCTGCGCCATGCAACGCGCGCGCTGCCGCAGATCATCGCCTCGATCGTGGCGCTGATCGCCTTTTGCGGCGGCCTTGCCTTCATGATCAGCCATCTCCTGGGCATCGATCCGCTGACCGCCTATCTGGCGACCAGCCCTGGCGGCATGGACAGCATCGCCATCATCGCCGCCGCAGCGCAGAACGTCGACATCTCCTTCGTCATGGCGCTGCAGTCGGCGCGCTTCCTGATCGTGCTGCTGGTCGGCCCGAGCGTCGCGCGACTGGTGGCCAGAAGCGTCAGGCAATAGGCAAAACCGACGCCGGAGACGGTCATAAGCCGCGGATTATTCCTCGCCGCCCTCGCCCACGCTGTGCGCGTCCCGGCGCCAGTAGGCGGTGACCAGGTGCCGGTCGCGCGACAGGTTCCACTGCTTGCGCACGATCTTGCGGATCTCCCGGAAATCGCCGAATTCGCATCCGGCCCAGACATAAAGACCGTCGGCAAGCGCCATGTGGCTGCGCTCCCGCAAGGCGGCTGGCAACAGGCCGGCGGTGCCGGCCTCTCGGCCGTGCCGGTAGAGCCAGGTGATATCGATATTGTCCCCTTGCGCCAGCGCGATCACGTCATCCGGGCCATCGACCTCGATCAGTGCCTCGGCGCGGGTTGACGCCGGCAAATGCTCCAAAATCCGGCCGATGGCTGGCAGTGCGGTGTCGTCGCCGAGCAGAAGCAAGATCTGCGCCACCGGGGCGTCGCCGCCGCCGGGTCCGATCATGCCGATGACATCTCCCGCCTGTGCATTTTGCGCGAAGGTGGCGGCGGGCGTCTCCTGGCCGGGGTGCAGCACGAAATCGACATCGAGCCAGCCGCTTGCGGCATCCAGCGCCCGGATCGTGTAGACCCGCACGGCAAGAGCATCGTCGCCCGAAGGCCAGACAATCAGGCCGTCGGCGCCCATCGTCGGCCAGACCGGCTGGCGGCCAGCCGGCGGCAGCAGCAGCCGCATGTGCAGGCCGCCATGGCTAAACCGGCCGAGATCTTTGCCGGCGAAGCGCAGACGCTGCATATGCGCCGAAATCCGCGTCGACGACATCACCGTGATCTCGCGGAAGAAGACCGGCGTGCCGGCGTCAACGCCGTCGCCTTGCCAATGAATGCCCCCGGTCGTGCCGAGATGTTCGGCGACATGGCCGGCGACCGTCATCTTCATGTAGGACAGGCAGGTTTCGTCTGTCGCCGCGACCCGGATCAGCACGCTTTCATCATCAAGCGTAGCGCTCAACGAGCCGTAGTAGAGGCGGAGCTCCCACTGGTCGGCAACGCCAGTGTCAATCTCGAATTCGCTGTGCTCTGCGCGCAGCCGGTCCATCACCAACCTGATCGCCGCGTCGCTGATCCGGGTTTGCGCGCTAAGTTGGTCCATCGCTCAGTCCTTCGCAACAATTCGGCAAGCGCCGCAGCGCCACCGCCGTCAGCGACATGCCACAGCCGCTGCGGCGTTTCCACATAAACTTGATTATAAATTTCATATTTAGCGATGAACGCCTACCGCGCAGCAAGCCGCTCGGGAAGGAAGTCGACGAAGACGCGCACCTTCGGCGACAAATGGCGATTGGAGGGCCACAGCATCCGGAACTGGCCACGGCCGTCGACATGACCGTCGAGGACGGTACGCAGCCTGTCTTCGTGCAGCGCCTCGCGCACCAGGAAATC
The DNA here is from genome assembly GCF_040319805.1 of Mesorhizobium sp. M0848. Classification (NCBI taxonomy): domain Bacteria; kingdom Pseudomonadati; phylum Pseudomonadota; class Alphaproteobacteria; order Hyphomicrobiales; family Phyllobacteriaceae; genus Mesorhizobium; species Mesorhizobium sp. M0848. Next base: position 138,706 of record NZ_JAMYOM010000010.1, read on the forward strand.
CGGCATGCAGGCTATGCCGAGGCCGGCGAGCGTGGCGCCCTTCAAGGCTTCCATGTTGTTGCAGGTCAGCATCGAGCGGATCTGCGGTTCGGCGCTTCCGGTCATGAACGGCCACTCCAGCAACCTGCCGCTGTTCAGGAAGCGGAAGTTTATGCCGAAATGCGTGGTGAGATCCGCCGGCACACTGGGGGCGCCATGACGATCCAGATAGGAGGGCGCCGCGCACAGCAGCATGCGAAAGGGGGCAACGGGTCTCGAAACAAGGCGCGAATCCGGCAGTTCGCCGCTACGGATCGCGACATCGATGCCCTCGTCGATGACGTCGACGATCCGGTCGTTGAAATCGATGTCGAGCTCTATCTCCGGATAGCGGGCCATGAACTCCGACAGCACCGGCAGCAGCAAATGATAGGTGACGATCGGAGTGGATATGCGCAGCCGCCCATGCGGCGTTTCCCGTGTCCGCGACAGCATCGCTTCGGCATCGTCGATGTCGTCGAGGATGCGGCGCACGCGCTCGTTGAACAGTCTGCCCTCTTCCGTCAGGCCAATCCGCCGCGTGCTGCGCTGCAGCAGCCGCACGCCGAGTTCCTGCTCGAGACGGGCGACACTTTTGCCGACGGCGGAAGCCGAGATGCCAAGTCCCCGCCCGGCAGCGACGAAACTGCCGAGCTCGGCGGTGCGGGCGAAGGCCAGGAGGCCGTTGAGACGATCCATCGCGTCATTCCATTCGAGCGTTTCAGTCCGATATACCAGGAGATATAACACTATTTTTCCTGAAATGCCGGCGACCTATCTTGTCATCACGACCGGCTCCGCAACCGCGCGGCTACCGGCAGATACTGCTTCAGATAGGGAAATCCATGACTTCTAGGACCACAACCGGCTCTGCCGAGAGATGGCTCGTGCTCTTGTCCGTGTGCCTTGCCGCGATGACGATGCCCTTGACCTTCACCGGTCCGGCCGTCGCTCTGTCGCGCATCGCGGCCGATCTCGGCGGCAGTCCGATCGAGCTCAACTGGGTGACCAACGCCTTCATGCTGACCTTTGGCGCCACCCTGATGGCGTCGGGCGCTCTGGCCGACAACCATGGCCGCAAGCGCCTCTTCCTCGTCGGCCTCTCCCTCTATATCCTGGCATCGCTGGGCGCGATGCTGGCGCCGGACATCATCTGGTTCGACATTTTCCGGGCCGCGCAGGGGATCGGCAGTGCGGCCGCCTTTGCTGGCGGCGCCTCGGCACTTGCCCAGGAATTCGAAGGGCCATTGCGGCTGCGCGCCTTCAGCTTTCTCGGCACCAGTTTCGGCATCGGCCTCGCCTTCGGCCCGATCGCGTCGGGCCTGCTTATCTCTGCATTCGGCTGGCGGTCGATCTTTATTCTGGTTGCAGCACTCGCGATTGCCGCCGCCATGCTCGGCCTGCGCACCATCAGGGAATCGCGAGATCCGGATGCGACTGGCCTCGACTGGGCGGGAGCCGGCACCTTCACGATCGCGCTGGCGTCGCTGACCTATGGCGTGCTCCATGCCCCGCAGCGCGGCTGGGCCGATCCCCTTGTCGTCACCCTTCTGGCCGCTTCTGTCATCTGTTTTGTCGCCTTCGTCTTTGTCGAGCGGCGCGCACAACGGCCGATGCTTGACCTCACGCTGTTTGCCTATCCCCGCTTCGTCGGCGTCCAGTTTCTGGCTGCGGCACCCGCTTACGCCTTCGTCGTCCTGCTCGTCCTGTTGCCGATCCGCTTCATCGGCATCGAGGGCATGAGCGAGATCAAGGCCGGGCAATTGATGATCTGCCTATCAGGCCCGCTGCTGATCCTGCCGATGCTCGCCGGACAGCTGGCGCGCTGGATCGCGCCGGCCACGATCTGCGGCGTCGGCCTGCTTGTCGCTGCCGCCGGGCTTGTCTGGCTGAGCCTGACACCACCGGTCGATAGTGCGCTGGTGGCGCCGCTGATGCTGATCGGCGTCGGCATCGCCCTGCCCTGGGGATTGATGGACGGGCTTGCCGTCAGTGTCGTGCCGAGAGAGCGCGCCGGCATGGCGGTCGGCATCTTCAACACCACCCGCGTCGCCTGCGAGGGTGTGGCGCTCGCGATCGTCATGGCGACCCTTTCCGGCTTTACCGCCGCGCAGGTCGCCGCCGAGGAAACGGCATCTTCGACGGAGGCGGCGGCGGCAGCCCAGCTGCTGGTGACCGGCAATCTCGGCGAATCAGCACAACATCTGCCCCAAGCCGGAGCCGCTGTTCTGGTCCAGGCCTACGAGACGGCGTTCGACAGGCTGCTGATCGTGCTGGCGGCAATCACCGTCATGACCGCCGTCGTCGTCTTCCTTGGCCTGCGTCGCGGATCGGCTTCAGGTGAAAGTGTCGACGTCCAGGCAGTGCCGCAGGAAGGGTAGCAGTCAGCGGACGGCCCCCGCTATCAATCGAGCCTGTGCATCAGGTCCTCATCCAGCCAGCGGCCGAAGAAATAGACCAGTTGCTTGTGCCACCACGGCCAGTCGTGGCTGACATCGCCACCCCAATAATCGACCCAGGCGGGAATGGACTTGTCGCGCAGGATTTGTTCCAACCTGCGCGTCTCGACCAGCATCCGCTCTTCCCATGCGCCCTGCCCGCAGCAGAAGATCAGCCTGAGCGCCTTCAGCCGGGTCAGCAGTTTGGGATCGACGATGCCGGGCAGATAGTCCAGCGGCGAGTTGTAGAAAATGTCGCCCTCGAGCGCTTTGCCGAAGAAGTCGCGCGCCGAATAGACGCCCGACAGCGCGATGACGCCGCTGGCAAGTTCGGGAAAGCGGAAGACGAAGTTCGACGAGTGATAGCCGCCCATCGAACAGCCCGAGAACAGCGGCTTCAGCTTGCGGCCGCCATTGGCCTGCTCGGCTGCGGACAGGAACTCCGGCAGCGCCTCCTCGCGCACATAGCGGAAATAGGCTTCGTGGCGGGCGATGCGATGGGCCGCGTCGGCATGCTTGTCGAAGAAGGATTCCGAATCGACGCCGTCGACCGTGAACAGCTGGATGCGGCCGGTGTCGATGAATTCGGCCAGTGCGCCCACCCCGCCGGAATCCTCGAACTGGTAGAACCGGCCCTGCGAGGTCGGAAACACCACCACCGGCCGGCCGGCATGGCCGTAGCGCTTGTATTCCATGTCGCGGCCGAGCTGGCTCGAGAAATTCTTGTGATAGGAGATGTCCATCGCCTCACGCCTTTTCCGCGTGGATATAGGCGACTGCCTCGCGCAACGCTGCTTCGTCCTTCGAGCGCATCTGATAGGCGTAATTTCCCATGGCGCGGCTGAAAACCTCTTCGATGGCCTGATGGTGGACGATCTTGTCGCGGTGCGCGGCTAGCACGTCCTCATGGCTGTGCAAATAGTGGAGGCGTCGCTTGCGGCTGGCATAGGCGGTGAAGTATTTGCCCTCGTAAGGGCCGCCGGCGGCATCTCTGACCACCATATCGGCCCATGCCGCATAGACGTCGACGTCGAACGTATAGTTGATCGCATCGGTCATCCAGGCGCCGGGCGGACGCATGTTGACCTCCAGCGCGATGACCCGGTCGTCCTTGGTCTCGAACAGCTCAATGTGGAAGAAGCGTTCGCGCACGTCGAACGCCTTCAGTATCTTGCGGCCGGCCTCCTCGATCGCCGGTCTAACCTTGGGAAAGCAGGTGTAGCTCATGTGGCGGTCCTTGTTGACCACCTCCATGATGCTCTGGTCATAGCGATGGCTGGCCGCCAGCACCACCTCGCCGTCGCGGTTGACCAGCCCGTCATAAGTCACCACCAGTCCCTCGATGAACTGCTCCATGACGAAGGTCACGTCCTCGGGCTTGTCCCGGAAGAACTGGTCGAGTTCCTTGGCGTTGGAGATCTTGAAGGTGTTCGATGCGCCGGAACCGCTGTCGGGCTTGACCACCACCGGATAGCCGACGCGCCGGATGAAAGTCATGGCCCCGGCACGGTCGGAGCATTTGCGCTGCGCGATGGTGTCGACGCCACTCTTGCGGAAGAAGGCGCGCATGCGGCTCTTGCGCTTCAGATTCTTCACGAAATCGAGCTTGGTGCCGTAGATGTTGAAGTCGGAGCGGATGTTGGCTTCCAGCTCCAGCCAATGTTCATTGAGCGATTCGAAACGGTCGATGCGGCCCCATTTGTGGATGAAATGCCCCATCGCCCGGAACACCGGATCGTAGTCTTCCATGTCGGCGACACGGTAATATTCCGAAAGCGCCGCCTTCAGCTTGGCGTCGAGTGCGTCATAGGGTGCGTCGCCGATGCCGAGCACCCTGGCTCCGGCCTTCTTCAAACGGTCGCAGAAATCCGCGCCGTTGGCGGGAAAATGCGGGGAGAAGAACACGAAATTCATGGACAACCCCATCGCAACCCGTCGATGCCCAAGTCTGGCGCATTTGCAGCGCCTGGGGAAGGGCATGTGCGGTGGGGACAATATCCAGCAAAATCCGGCCAGCAAAGCCAAGGCACCGAACTCGGGTTCCCTCGCGGCCTTCGGCGCGTTGGCTGACGGAGCATCAAACGAAAAACCCGCCTGTGCGGCGGGTCACTGGCGCAGATCAGCACCATGGACGAATATGTACCGTAGCTGAGGTCACCCAGTCAAGAAAAAATTCCTATCGTGGAAAGCTGCCGGCACAAAGGCTGCCAACACTGCCGAACTCGCTGTCATCAGCATTACCCGCAATGCGGCCCCACTTGCCTCCCACAAGCCGCTCCTATATGAGATCAGCCATGAACACGCGCGCCACCAACGCTTCCCGTCCGACCGGTTTTTCCGGCGAGACCGTGCGCGCGCTGGCTTCGACCCTGCTTCTTCTCGGCCTTATCGGCGATCGCCGGGTTCGCTGAAGGAGCGCCCGGCGGTCGAACCGCCGCGCAAGCGCATGCTCCTTGGCAATCACATCAAGCGAACGAAATTCTGGTAAGGCGCCGCTCGCCATCAATCCACCTGAGGGTGGATCCATGAGCCGCCGGGAGAAAAGACGATGAACGCACGAGAAGAGATCCGTTCCGATGCCGCGGTAGCCGGCAAGGATGCGGAACGAAGCATCCAGAACAAGGGCATGTCCGACGCAGCCCGCAAATATCAGCCCTATCCGACCGTCGGCCTCACCGACCGCACATGGCCCTCGAAGGTCATCGACAAGGCGCCGATCTGGTGCTCGGTCGACCTGCGCGACGGCAACCAGGCGCTGATCGATCCGATGGGCCATGAGCGCAAGGCACGCATGTTCGGCCTGCTGCTCGACATGGGCTTCAAGGAGATCGAGATCGGCTTCCCGTCGGCCTCGCAGACCGATTTCGACTTTGCCCGCTGGTGCATCGAGGAAGGCAACGTGCCCGCCGATGTCTCGCTGCAGGTGCTGGTGCAGTGCCGGCCGGAGCTGATCACCCGCACCTTCGAGGCGCTGAAGGGCGCCACCAACCCGATCGTCCATTTCTACAATTCGACCAGCGAGCTGCAGCGTCGCGTCGTCTTCGAAAAGGACGTCGGCGGCATCAAGCGGATCGCCACCGACGCCGCCAAGATGATCACCGACATGGCGGCCAAGGCCGGCGGAGGCTTTCGCTTCGAGTATTCGCCGGAGAGCTTTACCGGCACCGAACTCGAAGTGGCGCTGGAGATCTGCAACGCCGTCACCGAGATCGTCAGGCCGACGGCGGACAACAAGCTGATCGTCAACCTGCCCTCGACGGTCGAGATGTCGACACCCAACATCTATGCCGACCGCATCGAGTGGATGTGCCGCAACCTCGACAACCGGGAGAACCTGCTGGTCTCGCTGCATCCGCACAATGACCGCGGCACCGGCATCGCCACCACCGAACTCGGCCTGATGGCCGGCGCCGACCGTGTCGAAGGCACGCTGTTCGGCAATGGCGAGCGCACCGGCAATGTCGACATCGTCACGCTGGCGCTGAACATGTACACGCAAGGTGTCGATCCGTTGATCGACTGCTCCGACATCAACCGGATGAAGGACGTCTACGAATATTCGAACCAGTTGAAGATCCCCGAGCGCCACCCCTATGTCGGCGAACTCGTCTACACCGCCTTTTCCGGTTCGCACCAGGATGCCATCAACAAGGGCATGAAGGCGCTGAAGAAGGCCAATACGAGCCTGTGGGAAGTGCCCTATCTGCCGATCGATCCGGCCGATGTCGGCCGCAGCTATGAAGCCATCATCCGCATCAACTCGCAGTCCGGCAAGGGTGGCATCGCTTATGTGCTGCAGGCCGATTACGGCCTCAACTTGCCGCGCAATCTGCAGATCGAATTTAGCCAGGAAATCCAGGCGATCACCGACGCCGAGGGCAAGGAAGTGCCGGCCAGGCGTATCTACGAGCGCTTTCTCGAGACCTATGTCGATCAGCCGGCCGCGCGGCTGAAATTCCTCGATCACCACACCTATCCCAGCACCGAAATCAAGGGCCGGCGCGTCGTCGAGGCGGTCATCCTGGACAATGGCAAGGAAGTGACGATCTCCGGCACAGGCACCGGTCCGATCGACGGCTTCGTCGATGCGCTGTCGCGCCATGTCGGCGTCGAGATGTCGGTGCTCGACTATTCCGAGCACTCGATGCAGCGCGGCTCGAACGCGTCAGCCATTTCGTATGTCGAGATGGAGTATCCCCAGGGCAAGCTGTTCGGCGCCGGCATCAACACCAACATCGTCGCCGCCTCACTGGAGGCGGTGATGTCTGCCGCGAACCGTATCGTCGGTAAAAAAGCCGGCTGACGCCCGACGGGAACAAAGATCGGAACCCTCCCAACCTGGTGAACGGTTCCGATCTTTCGGGCCATTAACCACCGCGGAATTATCCGGTGGGTACGTGATCGCATAACGGGGTGTATACTTGTGTGGTGGTGCGGGACCTATATGATCGCGCCTCAACCTGTGCCGACTTCGAGAGGATCGACACTTGCAGCATGCCACGCCTGCCGCCCCCGCAGTGCGCGAGACACTGGAGCGACTGCTTGCCAGCCAAACGTTCGGCCGATCCGAACGCGCGCGCAAGCTGCTGCGTTATCTTGTCGAACGTGAACAGGCCGGCGAAGCCGACAGGCTCAAGGGCTTTTCCATTGCCATGGATGTTTTCGGCAAGGACGGCGACTTCGATCCGTCCACCGATGCCGTGGTGCGTGTGCAGGCAGGCAGGCTGCGCGAGCTTCTGCAGCACTATTTTGCCAATGAGGGAATTGCCGAGCCGGTCCGCATCGCCATTCCGCGCGGCGGCTATGTTCCTGCCTATGAATTGAACGCGATCCGCCTGCCGGATATTGCCGAGGCTGTTCCCGAACTCAGGCTGGACGGCGTCGTATCCGCCGATCGGTCCAACGAAGCCGGCACGGGCATGCTGGACGCGATGTCTCTGGCTTCCGTACCGATTTCGCCTGCCCCCTCGGTGGCGCGCCATCTCCGCTTTTTCTGGATGGCGATCGCCTTGGTCATCGCCATGCTGGGCGTACTGATCCTTCGCCAGGGCAGCACTGCCTTGCTGGCAGGCGGCGACATCTCGGCAACGCCGGAGATCGCTGGCGCAAGCGCAAGCGTCACGGCATCGGCAAGGGCTGACGCCCTTCCGCAAGTCTATATCGGACTCAAGGCTGACGGCCCCGACGCCAGCCGTGTCGCCGCATCGCTGCGCGCCGGCCTGAGTGGCTTCGATACCATCGACTTCATCGGCCGCGACACCGTCGGCGATCCGGCTGACGACGCTGCGAGCTTCATATTCGACGTCCTGCCCGGACCGGACGCGGGCGACATCACGATCGAACTGCAAAGCATGGCGTCCGGACGGGTGCTTCTATCGCGCAATCTCACCCCCGCCGACAGCGCACCTGCCGCGGTCGAAGACCGTATCGCCGACATGCTGAGCTCGGCACTCCCCGCCTCCGGCACCATCTACAACTATATCGAGCAGACCGGCACGCCAAACGGCCTGACGCAATGTCTGCTGCTCAACGGCAAATATTATCTCGACCAGAACGCCAGGACCCATGAGGCAGCCTACCGTTGCCTCGAGAAGCTGGCCAATGGTGGAACCAAGTCCTCGCTCGTCTATTCGGAACTTGCTTCCCTGCATCTCGAGGCGGTGTCCGATCATTACGCCTATCCGCCCAATGCGACGATTGAGACAGCCGTCGAGTTTGCCCATCGCGGCGTGCAGATGGGTCCGACCAGCCCTTATGCGCATCGCTCCTACGGCTATGTCAGTTCGCGCCTCGGCAATACGGACGAAGCGATCCGCTGGATGCGCAAGGCCTATGAACTCAACCCCTACGACCTCGGCATGGCCGCCGCTTACGGCTACGGGCTGATCTTCGCCGGACGATATGCCGAGGGAACGCCGATCCTCGATCATGCGGCGGAGACCTTCAGCGGGCACCCGACATGGTGGGACTACGGGCTGTTCGTTGGTGAGTTCATGCTCGGCGACATGAACAAGGCGGTCGCGGCCAGCATGGCACTGAGAACGACGGCAACGAAATCACACTATCTGGCGGCGCGGCTGGTCGGCGCCAAGGCTGCCGGACAGGACCATCTGGTGAGCACGCTGCTGAAACAGCTGACCACCGAGTTCCCCAAATTTGCCGCCGATCCACGGGCGACTTTCGTCGAGCGGAAATATCCGGCCGACCTGACCGACCGGCTGGTCCAGGCACTCCGCGCTGCCGGGCTCGGCAGCCCAAGCTGACACCATCGACGTCCGCGCACTGGCTGCGCCGCGTCCCGATGGATTTCCTGCGCTCCGATCGCCGATTGCCGATTGGTGGCCAAGTTCTGTACACAACCGTACAAATCGCGAAAATTTTACTGGTCATCACGTTGGACTAGGAGCAATTCAGCCATCATTGGTGTCGCGCATTCTGCAATAACAAAAAAATCAGCTTTCATGACCGCATCACTTTTTGCCGCCGAAGAGGGTGTTGGCTCGAAGGCCATCGTCCTGCTGCACGGTTTCGGCGGCTGCCATGATGTATGGCGCGAGGTGATTTCCGCCCTGACGCCTTCCACGCATACGCTGGCCTATGATCTGCCTGGGTATGGGATGTCGCTCGATTTTCCCGCCGCCGGTCCGGCCAGGGTGGCGGCCAAGGCCGTGCTCGCCGATCTCTCTGAGCGTCGCCTGAAGCGCGTTCATCTCGTGGGCCACTCGATGGGCGGTGCCGTGGCGGCGCTGATGGCGCTGGCCGAGCCTGAAAAGATAGCCTCGCTGACGCTTCTGGCGCCGGGCGGCCTTGGCCCCGAAATCAATGGACCGCTATTGCGCCGCTATGCCGAAGCCTCGGATCGGTCCGAGATCCGCTCCTGCCTCGCCGTCATGTCGGGACCTTCAGCCCCGCCACTCGAACATATGGTGGACACCCTTTGGGAAATGCGCAGGCGACCCGGCCAACTCGAAAAGCTGGTCGAGATCGCAGCCGCCATGACCGTGGACGGTCGGCAAGGCGTCATCCCGCACGATCGCCTCGATGGACTGAACATGCCAGTGATGGTGGCATGGGGAACCAACGATGCGGTGCTGCCCTTTACCCAGGCGGATGACCTGCCGGCGCATTTTCACGTGCACCACGTGCTGGAGGCCGGCCATATGCTGGCTGAGGAAGCCCCCGGCCTTGTTGCCGAGATCATTCGCCGCAACACCAATCGTCGCGCCGGGCCACATCGCCAGAAATTCGCCGCAGCAGCCAGCTGACCTTTTTCGCACGACAACCTTCCTGGGCACCCCGGGGGCCGTCGATCTCGCCAGTGCATTTTGCCGGCGGCTGTGTTAACCCGGTGTTAACCAAACCCACGAGGCAGACGCCGATGAAGGAAGCAGGCGAGAAGACCATCGACCAGTCCAAGAAACTGTCCGATGCCATCCGTGATGTCAAAAATGCCTTCGCCGACCGCGACGACGTCGTCGTCGACATGCGCGAGGCGCATCGCATGCGCCTCGATCTGCTCGCCGCCGAACTGGCACCGGTTTTTGCCGATGTTCCGGCCGACATGGACAATTTCGACTTTGTCGTCTCGTCCGGCTTGCAGCCGCGCTTGTGGATCGACGCCATCAGTCATGTCGCCATGGGGCGCGACCGCCGGACCTATCGCTTCCTCAAGGACACCCGTATCGGCCGGGTGGTGCTTGCCGAATCCACCGAGATGAAGCCGGTTGCCCATTCCGTGACACGCTATGTCGCGGAGCGCATTGTCGAGCGTCAGAGGATGCTGGAAGGCGGCGTCGAACCGGCCGTCGCCGGCATGAAACGTGCCTATGTGCCGGAAGCCGAACCGCCGCTGCGCGCGACGGCGCGCGGCAAACGCTGGTCGGCCTTTCTGTCCGGGCTTGGCCTTGTGGCTGCCGGTGCCCTGGTCGGTCTTCTCGTGTCCATCGTCCTGTTCTGGGACCGCATCGTCGCCATGGTAGTCAGCTTGCGGCCATAGCGGCGCCAGTCACGGCACCGAGTTCCAGCGTCTGCAGATCGGATGGCGGCATGGACGGCCCGGTCAGGCCGCGCCGCGTCAGCCGGATCCGCCAGTTGCCCGTCTCGCCGTCAATGTCGAACAGATTGTACTGCGCCGCCGGGTTCTTGCCGCCCGGCGCCTGGCCGGCGGCGGCGACGCCGACCGCTGGAATCCTGACGCCGCGACCGCCGATGAAGAACAGCGACGGCAGATGTGAATGGCCGTGCAGGACAAGGTCGGCGCCGTGGCGGCGAATGATCTTGTTGAAGCGGGCAATGCCGAACAGCCGCTTGTGCTGCGGGACCGCGCCGCGCACCGGCGGATGATGGATCATGATGGCGCGGAACAGCCCCTGTCCGGCGGTATCCCCGAGGATTTTGCCGAGCCGCTTCGCTTGGCCTTCCATGAAGAAACCATTGGCCATGAAGGGTGCCGTGGCGCGCGCTGTCGAGACACCGATCAGCGCGACGTTGCCGCGCACGCGCAGATAGGGAAATGCGTTACGATCGACCGGCGTGTTGACGCCGTCGCCGCTCATCCACGCCGCCCAGGATCGGCAGACCTTGTCGAAGGCGCCTGGCACATAGGCGTCGTGGTTGCCCGGAACGACCGAAACATCATGCGCCGGCCCCAGCGTCTCCAACCAGTGCCTGGCCATCTCGATCTCGCCGTCGAGCGCCAGATTGACCAGGTCGCCGGTGACGGCGAGGTGGTCAGGCGTGTTCGCCTTGATGTCGGCGACGATCGTGTCAATCACCGCATCATGCATATGGCGGCGGCGGTTGCGCTGCCAGTTGACATAGCCGAGCACGCGCTTGGAGGCGAGATCGCGATAGGATACATCGGGGAGCGGCCCCAGATGGACATCGGAAATATGCGCGAGCCTGAACATACAACCTTCATAGGCGACCCGCGCGCGGCTTTCCACCCACGGTTTCGCTATCAATGACGAGCCCTGAAGATGCCTTCCGCCAGACCGGCTGGCCAGGTTTGAGGGCCAGGCTGTTCCATCTCTATTTCGTGCTGCGGAGGCCGATGACGCTTGGCGTGCGCGGCTTGATCCACGACAGGGCGTCCAGGTCCGTCTTCCTTATTCGCCATACCTATGTACCGGGCTGGCAGCTTCCCGGCGGCGGCGTCGAAGTCGGCGAGACGATGAACGAGGCACTGGCCCGTGAACTGGCCGAGGAAGGCAACATCGCTCTCACCGCCCCGCCGGTGCTCAAATCGATGCATTTCAACCGCCGCTCCAGCCGCCGCGACCATGTCGGCTTTTATTTGCTCGAGCATTTCAGCCAGACGGCGCCGAAGCTGCCGGACCACGAAATCGCCGAAGCCGGCTTCTTCCCGCTCGACGGCTTGCCGCAGGGCACGACGCCGGCGACGCTGCGCCGGATCGCCGAGGTTTTTGACGGCGAGCAGCCCTCGCCCTACTGGTAGATCAGGCTGCCGCTTTCTCGAAGCGCGCCCGGTCATGCCGTGCGGCATAATCCAGATCCGGTCCGACAGGCACGATCCGCGTCGGATTGATTGTCTGGTGGCTGCCGTAATAATGCGCCTTGATATGATGCAGATTCACCGTCCCGGCCACATCAGGCACCTGATAGAGATCGCGCAGATAGTTGGACAGGTTCGGGTAGTCGGCGATACGGCGCAGATTGCATTTGAAATGGCCGACATAGACCGGATCGAAGCGCACCAGCGTGGTGAACAGCCGCCAGTCGGCTTCGGTGATACGATCGCCGACGAGATAGCGCTGCTTCGACAGCCGCTCCTCCAGCGTATCCAGCGCTGTGAACAATTCACCGAACGCCTCTTCATAGGCACGTTGCGTGGTGGCGAAGCCGGCGCGATAGACGCCGTTGTTGACCGCGGGATAGACCAGCGCATTGATCCGATCGATCTCGCCGCGCAACGCCTTCGGATAGAAATCGAGGCTGGCGTCGCCCCATTCGTCGAAGGCTGAATTCAGCATGCGGATGATTTCGGAAGACTCATTGGAGACGATGGTCTGCTCCTTTTTGTCCCACAGCACCGGCACCGTCACCCGGCCCGAATAGGCGGGATCGGCCTTGGCATAGATCTGGTGCAGGAAGTCGAGGCCGTAAAGCGTGTCGCCCGTGGCGCCGTCCTCAGCCACGAACGTCCAGCCGTTGGCGCCCATGAAATGATGCACCACCGACACCGATATGACGCCTTCCAGCTTCTTCAGCGCGCGAAAGATCAACGTCCGGTGGGCCCACGGACAGGCAAGCGAGACATAGAGGTGATAGCGGCCGGGCTCGGCCTTGAAACCGCGCGTCCGGCCTTCAGCCGGCTTGCCGTCAACAGTGATCCAGTCGCGCCATTGCGACTGCGTCCGCACGAAGCTGCCACCATTGTCCGCCGTATCATACCAGCGATCCTGCCATCTTCCTTCAACCAGCAATCCCATGCAAATCTCCTTGCGTCCTGTTGGTTGATGTAGGCACAAGGCTGCCCTGTCGAAGACGTCAGGTGCTGAACAGACCGTCACTTGGCAGAAATGACGGACAAAAACGGCCGATTGCAGCGGCGGGAAATTGATGCTAGCGGACAATCCGCATGTTCGACTTTGCTTTGATCCGGTTTGACCGACGACGAAAGGGCGCCCGCGCTTGATGAAGCGCTGACTGGCGAATGCTGCCGTTTGCAGCAAACCTCTCCTCCTTGTATCGGACCGCAACGACCATGAGCCTTGCCGACGTGAAATACCTGCCGGAAACCCCGGCGCACGACCCCGAGATCGAAGCCATCAACGACGAAGCCTTCGGGCCCGGCCGCTTTGTGCTGGCCGCTTACAAGATCCGTGAAGCCGGAGGGCACGAGCGCTCGCTGTCCTTTGTCGCCGTCGACGGCGACCTTGTCGTCGCCTCGGTGCGCATGACCCGCATCGCCGCCGGCGCCGGCCGCGCATTGATGCTCGGGCCGCTCGCGGTGCGGCCGGCCTTCAAGAATCTCGGCATCGGCCGCCGGCTGGTGGCGATCGCGCTGGAGGCCGCCGCCCGGGCCGGCGCACCTGCCGTAATGCTGGTCGGTGACGAGCCCTATTACGGGCCGCTCGGTTTCAAGCGGATTCCGCGCGGCCAGATTTCGATGCCGCGCCCCGTCGATCTCGACCGGCTACTGTCGCACGAGATCGCGCCGGGCGCGGTAGCCAGGCTCTTGGGCGAGGTCGGCCACGCCGATCAGGCCAGGGTGGCCGATCCTACCGCGGCGATGGCTTGACCTTTCCCTTCGATCTGGCGCCTGATCCATCCCACTGTTCCCGAGATCAAAGGATGACGCCATGAACCCGAACGGCCAGATCGCGATCGTCACCGGCGGCGGCTCCGGCCTTGGCGAGGCAACGGCGCGCGCGCTGGCGGCCAAGGGCGCCCGCGTCGCCATCTTCGATGTCGGTATCGATCGCGCGGCCAAGGTCGCGGCCGAGATCGGCGGTATAGCCGTCCAGTGCGACGTCAGCAGCGCCGACAGCGGGACCGCTGCCCTCGCCGACGTTACGGCCAAGCTTGGCCAGCCACGGATCCTGGTCAACTGCGCCGGCATCGCCATCGGCGTGAAGACGATCGGCAAGGATGGTCCCCACCCCCTTGATCAGTATCGCAAGGTGATCGAGGTCAATCTGATCGGCACGTTCAACATGATCCGCCTCGTTGCCGAGCGCGCGTCGAAGCTCGAGCCGCTGCAGGGCGGCGAGCGCGGCGTCATCGTCAACACCGCTTCGGTTGCCGCTTATGATGGCCAGATCGGTCAGGCCGCCTATGCGGCTTCCAAGGGCGGCGTCGTCGGCATGACGCTGCCGGTGGCGCGCGATCTTGCCCGTTCCGGCATCCGCGTCTGCACCATCGCACCCGGCATCTTCAAGACGCCTATGATGGCCGGCATGCCGCAGGAAGTTCAGGATTCGCTGGGCGCCGCCGTGCCATTCCCGTCGCGCCTGGGCGAACCATCCGAATATGCCGCTCTCGCCCTGCACATCGTCGAGAACCAGATGCTGAATGGCGAGACCATTCGCCTCGACGGCGCCATTCGCATGGCGCCGAAATAGAAGGTCATGAGCGCCGGCCTGTCCGCTGCCGCTAAAACCGGGCCGCTGGCCGGGCTGAAGGTGATCGAGATGGCCGGGCTCGGCCCGGTGCCGCTGGCCGGCCTGATGCTGTCGGAGATGGGCGCGCAAGTGTTGCGCATCGAACGGGCGGGGACGAGCCAGTTCCTGTCGCTGCCTGATGAGTACAACATCAACCGCCATGGCCGCGCCGTCCTGCGCCTCGACCTGAAGCGCCGTGAAGGCACCGATCTGTTGTTGCGCCTTGCCGAAAAGGCGGACATGTTGCTCGAAGGCTTTCGCCCGGGTGTCATGGAACGGCTCGGCCTCGGCCCGGAAGCGGTGCAGGCGCGTAATCCGGCGCTGATCTACGGCCGTATGACCGGCTTCGGCCAGGACGGTCCGCTCGCCGGCCGCGCCGGCCACGACATCACCTACCTCGCCTATAGCGGCGTGCTGCACGCCATCGGCCATGCCGACGGCCGTCCCGTCCCGCCGCTCAACCTTGTCGCCGACTATGGCGGTGGCGCCATGATGCTGATTGCCGGCGTGCTGGCCGCCCTGTTCCAACGTTCGCGCACGGGCAAGGGTGACGTCATCGACGCAGCGATGGTCGACGGCGCCTCGATGCTGGCGGTGCCCCTGCACGCCTTGACGGCGGCCGGCTTGTGGAGCGACAAGCGCGGCGCGAACCTGCTCGATTCCGGCGCCCCGTTCTACGACACCTATGAGACGGCGGATGGCGGGCACATCGCCATTGGCTGCCTCGAGCCGCAATTCTTCGCCGAATTCGCCAGGCTGCTGCCGCTCGACGAGCACTTTGCGTCCGGCCAGTACGACAAGGCCCTGTGGCCGCCGATGCGCGCCGCCATTACCGATCGGATCCGGCAGAAAACCCGCGACGACTGGGACCTTCTGTTCGCGCAAACCGATGCCTGCGTTGCACCCGTTCTGTCGCTGCAGGAGGCGAAGCACCACCCGCACAATCGGGCACGCAACGCCTCTGTGACGACAGGTGCATTTGAGCGCCCGGCCCCCGCGCCGCGTTTCTCGAATTCGCAGCCGACATTGGCTACTATGCCAGGCAATGAGGATTTGTCGCCATCGGCAATTCTGGCACGTTTCGGCTTTGCGAAAGCCGAGATCGACGACCTTGTCAAATCCGGCTTGCTGACCGATAACTAGAGCATAAAGATCAACTTACTGTGGTGCTGCCTTGGACGAGCCGAAAAAGGATGTGATCCGCGAGACGGACGCCGAAGCGATCCGGCTGGCGAAGACGCTTCTGCGCAGCGCCCGCTTTGGCGCCCTGGCGGTGATCGAACCGCAAACCGGCTCGCCGCTGGCCAGCAGGGTCGGCGTGGCCACCGACATCGACGGTGCGCCGCTGATCCTGGTTTCGATGCTTTCGGCGCACACCGGCGCTCTGCTTGCCGATCCGCGCTGTTCCCTGTTGCTCGGCGAACCGGGCAAGGGCGACCCGCTGGCGCACCCGCGCCTGACATTGATCTGCCAGGCGGCACGGCTTGAGCGCGGATCAGCCGAACACGCCCGCACCCAGCGCCGTTATCTCAATCACAATCCCAGGGCGAATCTTTACGCCGGTCTCGGCGACTTTTCGATCTTTCGCCTCGGTCCGCAACGCGCCAGCCTCAACGGCGGCTTCGGCAAGGCCTATCAGCTCGATCGATCGGATTTGCTCGCCAGCGGACCGGTCGTCGAGGAACTCGCGGCGCGCGAACAATCCGCCATCGACCACATGAACGCCGACCATCTCGACGCAATCGCCGTTTACGCACAGCATTTCGCCAAAGCGTCCGGAAACGGCTGGCGTGTTGCCGGATTCGATGCCGATGGCATGGATCTGGTGTCGGGCGACGATGTTTGCCGGGTCTTTTACCCACACCCTTTGGCGGCGGCAGGCGAATTGCGGCACGTTCTGGTCGATATGGCCAAGGCCGGCCGAGCCATGGCCGACGCCGGGACTGAGACTTAATTATGCTGGATCAAAAGCAACACTTGAGATTTAAGTGAAATGCTCTACCTTTTGGTGACGCTGAATCGCCAGCGCCGATCGACAAGTGAATTTATGGAATCAGACGCCATTGCCCCCATGGCGTCGGGATGAACAGGAAGCATGGGGGATCGATGGTCTCGACAAAGCTAATCGTGAACGCCGAATCGGCGGCAGAGTTTCTCATGCTGATGGGCAATGAGAAGCGACTGTTGATCATGAGCTATCTCGCCGAAGGTGAAATGTCGGTTGGAGCCATTGCTGAGAAGGTGATGCTCAGCCAATCCGCCCTGTCCCAGCACCTCGCCAAGTTGCGGGCGCTCGACCTGGTCGAGACCCGCCGCGACCGGCAGATGATCTACTACTCCTGCAAATCCGACGCCGTGCGAGAACTGCTTGTCATGCTGGACGGCATTTTCGGCAGCGGCAAGGATGACCTCTCCCAGATGGCGCACCGTTTGCGCCGTGCTGGAACCTGACCACATAACCGCCGATCTCGCCGGTGATTTCAGAGCGACATGCGCCCATCCGGGGCGCACAAAGCTGGCTGATTGTCCCGAATTGTCGCATCGTGCTTTCCAAACAAGATGAGCGCCGGGAAGCGGTCCGGATTTTCGGGCCGATGCGACGGTCGCGAGGAATGCATGGATCCCATTCGCATCGACGACCCGCAAGATCCGCGCGTCGCTGCCTATCTCGACATTCGCGAGCGTGACCTCGCCGGCCGGCAAGGCCGCTTCGTCGCCGAAGGCAAGGTGGTGCTCGACCTGCTGCTCTCGACCGGGCGCTTTGCCGCCGAATCGATCCTGGTCCTGGAAAACCGGCTGGCAGGTCTCGACAACATCCTGAGCAAGGCGCCCGCCGACCTCCCGGTCTATGTCGCCACCAGCGCGGTGATGGACGCTATCGCCGGATTTCATATGCATCGCGGCATCCTGGCCATTGGCCGCAAGGGAGAGCCGCAGCCGGCCGAAGACCTGCTCGATGGCTTGCCGCCTCGGGCGCTCGTCGTAGTGCTCGTCGGTATCGCCAACCATGACAATGTGGGCTCGATCTTCCGCAATGCCGCCGCCTTTGGCGCTGACGCGGTTCTGCTGGATGCGACATGCTGCGACCCGCTCTATCGCAAGGCGATCCGCGTTTCGGTCGGCGCCGCGCTCAAAATCCCCTTCGCATCGTTCTCCGACACCGCCGGCTTCACAACGATGCTCGCCCGACGTGGCTTCGAACAATTCGCGCTGTCGCCACGCGGGAAGACCGACATCCGCGATGCGCAGCGCAGTAAGCGCCTGGCGCTCTATCTCGGCACCGAGGGCGAAGGCTTGCCGGACAACCTGCTCGCAAGCCTGCGCAACGTGCGGATTACCATGGCGGAAGGCTTCGACAGCCTGAATGTCGCCGCGGCTTCAGCCATCGCGCTGCATCATTTTTCGGCTAGAGCAATTCTAGGAAAAGTGTGAAGCGGTTTTCCGTCCAGAATTGCGTCAAAGCAAAGAGTTAGGGCATTTCGCCGTTTCCGTGAAACGGTGAAATACTCTAAAGAAGCCTGATTCAGCTTGTCGCGTCAGCCTTCTGCAGCGCGCGCACGCGGTCGGCAAGACTGCGGTCACCGTTGCCGGAGCGGGCGTCCGACGGTACCGCCAATGCCTTGGCGACCGGCGAACCAGGCCCCTCGAGCTTCGCCGTCAGATGGACGACCTCCGCCGCCAGCGCGTTCATCTGCTCGCGCAAGGCAGAGCTGCTGTCCGTGGCCTTGGACGCGGCCAGTGCGGTGAGGTCGGCCTTCAGCCGCTTGTTCTCGCGCGCCAGCGCCGTCAGCCTCGCCTCGAGCTGCTCACGGTCACTGTCGAGCTTGGCGATTGCCTTGTCCAAATCATCACTCCTGGCGACATCGCCGCCCTTGCCGACCAGCCGCAAGGCTGGCGCGCTGTCTTCGGATTTCGATCTTTCGCGCATGCGTGCCAGTTCCTTTTCGCGGCGGTCGAGTTTGTCTTCGCGATCGGCAAGTGTGGCCAGCAGCCGCTCGACCTTCTTGTCGAGCTCGGCGGTCCTTTTCTTCTCGGCTTTCAGAGCGTCCCGCGCGGCCTTGCTTTCGGCCGCGATTTCCTGGCCGCGCCTGTCGGCTTCCTTGCGCTGGCCGCGCAGCATCGCAATGTCACTGGCGAGTTTCTGCATTTCGGACTCTCGCGCCACGAGCTCGATCTGCCGGCTGCTCGAGGAAAAACTGGCATCGTCATACATGCGCTCCAGCTTTTCCAGCTCAACTGCGCGCTTTTCCAGCTTGCGCTCGGTTTCCTTCAACCGCTCCGAAAGCTGCTGCAACTCGCCCTCTCGTTGACGCAGCGCTTCGTTCTTCGCGCCCAGTTCGGTCAGCGCCTGGTTCTTGTCCGTCCGCTCGACCGCCAGGCCCTTCATGGCCTCGCGACCGCGATTGATCTCGACGAGTTGTTCGGCCGCCTTCTCTCGCAACGCCTTGACGCTGATTTCCAGGCGGCGCGTCGTCATAGCGTATTCGGCGCGGATGCGATCCTTGTCCGCCTGGATCTCGGTTTGCGTCAGAGGGATCGAGGATTCGACGCGTCTGCGTGTAAGCGCGACCGCACGACGCCATATGGCCGGAGCCACCATGAGCGCCAGAAAGCCAGCGCAGAGAAAGCCGAGGACGAAGAACAGGACCGACTGGACCAAGTGACTACCCGTTGTGGCCGGTAAGCATCAAACAAGATAAACCAAAAGCGCATAGAGCGCTTGACTGTGCCACGTTGACATGGCGGAAATCCAGCGTTGCGGCAAGGGTTTGCCGCAACGCCACGAGTTTAATGCATGTCGACCCAAAAGCGGTCCCGGTTTTGGGCAACGACAGCCAAGGACTTCAGCTTAGAACGGATTCCAGGTGGCGCGCTCGGTAAGCTTCAGATAGCCGAGATTGACGCCAAGCCGGGCACCGACACCGGTGCGGATCGGCACCAAAATCACATTGTTGTTCTTCAGCACGTTGAAGCCGACGCCAGCCACCACATAGGCCGAACCGGCGACGCCGCCATAGCGGTTGTAGAGGCTGCCCACATCGTCGAGATTGTAGACCAGCATCATCACTCGCGAACCCTCGCCGCCGAAATCCCAGCCGAGCGACGGGCCTTGCCAGAACACTTTGTGGTCGCCGGCATTCTTGGTGTAGAGCGTGCCTTCGCCATAGGTCAGGCCACCGATCAGCGCGCCCGAGCCCTCTTCGCCCAGCAGATAGCCGTTGGGCAGGCCGTAGGAGGCAAAAATCTTCTCGATCACCGTGGCGAGCCCGCCCGATGTCGCGCCAAAAAATTTGTGACCGGAATCGACAATCTCCTGAGCGGTGTATTCCTGGGCCCGCAGGGCTGAAGTCGAGAAGACGAGAACGCCCAGGAGCGTGACCGCCATTGAGAAGACACGGAGAAAGCTCCGGTCGTAGTATCGGGAAAACATGCTTCCAATCTCCGTCAGGGAGCACCTTCGCCGACGCCTCGCACCCCGTACGGCTCTTTTAGCCGGCCGTTAAGGGTAACTGTTAGGGGCAAACTATGCCGTAATCCTTTTTCAACCATTAAGCTCACACATGAACATGGCGGTTCGAAGGCTGTTTGGGGTCGCTCAAGTGGGGCCGGCAGCCTGCGTGAACACGCCATTTGCCACAACCACAATTTGGATTTGTTGCTGCACGCACGGGCGCTGTGTATTCAGAAAGCCCGAGGAGAGAGTGCGTGATTCGTGTGGCAGGCGACGATCGATCGCCCGGCCATGAGTTGTGAGATTTTGCAGGGATTTTTCGCCGATGGCCGATCTGTTCACCCTTTCCGCACCCGATCTGGCAGCGCTTTTGTGCAGTCGGGTCTGCCACGATATCATCTCGCCGGTCGGCGCGATCAACAACGGGCTCGAATTGCTTGATGAAGGCGGCGCCGACGAGGACGCCATGAAGCTGATCCGCCAGAGCGCCCGCAACGCTTCGGCCCGCCTGCAGTTCGCCCGCATCGCCTTCGGTGCCGCCGGCTCGGCCGGCATGTTGATCGATACCGGCGATGCCGAAGCGGTCGCCATCGCCTTCCTCAAGAACGAAAAGCCGGAACTGACCTGGAACGGGCCCCGCGCGTTGTTGCCCAAGAACAAGGTCAAGCTGCTGCTCAACCTGATCCTCGTCGCCAATGCCGCCATTCCGCGCGGCGGCAAGCTTTCCGTGACGCTGGAAAATCTTGAGACCGAACCGCGTTTCGCGCTTGCGTCGGCCGGCCCGATGCTGCGTGTGCCGCCGAAGTTCCTCGAACTGCATTCCGGCCACAAGCCGGAGGAACCGATCGACGCGCATTCCGTGCAGCCCTACTACACGCTGCTTCTGGCGCGCGAAGCCGGCATGACGATATCGATCCACGCGACGCCGGAAGAAATCGTCCTTTCTGCGGCCTGATTGCGCAGCCGATAAAGCGAAGTATTTCTACATTGAAATCTGTAATTCCAGCTCATCGACTTGAGATGCATCTGGTCGTCCAGGCAGTGCCAAAGCATTCGCGAATAAAAGCAGGCACCTGCCTATCTTTGTAAAAATTTTACCTAACGCCTTTTCGGCTTCTTTACCAGATTGGCCTATGGTCCGCCCTGGATGCCCCCGACGCTACCGGACTGCCAGAAGGCAAAGAGGACCCGGAAATGAAACGCTGCATGTTCGTCGACGATTCAAGCGTCATCAGGAAGGTTGCAAAACGCATCCTGGGCGGCTCCGAAATGATTGTCATCGAGGCCGCCAGCGGACTTGACGCGCTGGAGATGTGCGCCGCCGACATGCCCGACATCATCGTCGTCGATGGCGCCTTGCCCGACGTACCGGCGGTCGATCTCATCCGTCGCGTCCGCGCCATGGAGAGCCCGATAAGGCCGCAGATCCTGATTTCCCTGGTCGAGCTCGATATTGCTTCGATCATGCGGGCCAAGCGCGCCGGCGCCCAGGGCTATCTCTTGAAGCCGTTCAACCGCCCGCAACTGCTCGAGCGCTTTCGCACCTTGAAGAGCGCACCTGATTCGGCACCCTTGAGCAATTCCAGAAAAAGTGCGTGACGGTTTTCTGCTCGGAAGCCCAAAAACAGACCGTTACCAGCCCGTCATGCAAAAACCCGGCCGAAGCCGGGTTTTTTATTGAAAAGATTTGAACGATTCGTCGCTCAGGCGCTGACGCGAATGTCTTCCGGTTCGCGCAGCACATAGCCGCGCCCCCAGACCGTTTCAATGTAGTTCTGACCGCCCGATGCCGCGTCGAGTTTTTTGCGGAGCTTGCAGATGAAGACGTCGATGATTTTCAGCTCAGGCTCGTCCATGCCGCCATAGAGGTGGTTGAGGAACATTTCCTTGGTCAGCGTGGTGCCTTTGCGCAGCGATAGCAACTCCAGCATCTGGTATTCCTTGCCGGTCAGGTGCACGCGCTGGCCGCCGACTTCGACTGTCTTCGCATCGAGGTTGACCACCAGGTCGCCGGTGGTGATGACCGACTGGGCGTGGCCCTTGGAGCGCCGCACGATGGCATGAATGCGGGCAACCAGCTCATCCTTGTGGAACGGCTTGGTCATGTAGTCGTCTGCACCGAAGCCGAGGCCGCGCACCTTGTCCTCGATGCCGGCCATGCCGGAGAGGATGAGAATAGGTGTTTTGACCTTGGAAAGGCGAAGCGTTCTCAAGACCTCGTAGCCCGACATGTCAGGCAGGTTGAGATCGAGAAGAATGATATCGTAGTCGTAGAGCTTGCCTAGATCGACGCCCTCTTCACCGAGATCGGTCGTGTAGACGTTGAAACTTTCCGATTTCAGCATCAGTTCGATGCTTTGTGCGGTTGCACTGTCATCTTCTATCAGCAGAACACGCATTTCATTCCCCTTTTCTGCTGCCGGACCATTTCACGACCCGTCCGGACCCGGAGCAGTGGTTGCCTTGTGCAGAGGCTGCCATTGAATGGTTAACAAATCCTAATTTCCCGTCCATGACGGTACCAGATTTTTTAACCTCTTTCTACACCCTCTTGAATCTAATAACGAATCTCAGAACCAAATTCCTAATGCAACACATTAACAACCTGGACTAAGCGACTCCAGGGACTCATCGACGTCGCTTCCGCATCGGTGGCCGGAATTTTTACCCGGCCTTAAGTCCTGACCCGTATGATTAACAATGCCCGTAAACGAATGGTTACCGTCGGCAAAAAACTTTAGGGTTTTGTTTCCCATAGTTAGGGGAAAGGCGGTGGACACGGGTGCGGCCTGGGCGTTTCCAGGTGGTTTGGACGATAGATGCGGGTGTGCGTTTCCGGGAGTACCGAATCATGAAGTCACGTGAAAACCTCGTTCGGCTGAAACAGTTTCAGGTGAATGAGAAGCGGCGGCAGCTGCTGCAGCTCGACATGATGATCGCCGAGTTCGAACGCATGGCCGTCGAACTGGAGCTTCAGATCACCGCCGAGGAAAAGAAGGCCGGCATCACCGACATCAACCATTTCGCCTATCCGACCTTCGCCAAGGCGGCTCGCCTGCGCCGCGACAACCTCAGGAATTCCCAAAGCGACCTCGCCCAGCAGCGAAGCGCCGCCGAATCATTACTCGGCGAAGCTGAAGCGGAGCTTTCCAAGGCGGAAATGCTGGAATCGCGCGACACGAAGATCCGCGAAGCCGAAGTCGGTGGCCGCAGCGCCATGATCGGCTAAGACCTGGCGGTTTGCCGCGCCAACGCCCGCCATCAGGCTGGCGCATTGTCGCGGCTTGCGGCTCCGGCGAGATCCGCCTTACGCGGCCCAATCCCCTTCACTCTCGGCAATTGCCCTTGCACGGGCATCCTTGATATCCGGCGCATGCTGCTCCGCCCATGACCTGATCTGGGTAAGCAGTCCCGCCAGGTTCTGGCCGAGCTCGGTCAATTCATATTCGACGCGCGGCGGAATGACCGGGAAGATCTCGCGCCGCACCAGGCCGTCGCGCTCGAGCACCCGCAGCGTCTGCGTCAGCATCTTCGGCGTGATGCCTTCGAGCTTGCGGGCGAGCTCGCCATTGCGCAGCCGGCCTTTGCGCAGCGCGCAAACCACCAGATAGACCCATTTGCTGGCCAGCATCTCCAGCACGGTGTGCGAAGGACACGTCCGCCGGAACGCATCATACCCGAAACCGCAATCATCTTCACTATCCATGGGGTGCGTATATATCAGGAAGGTACATACTGGACAAGAGACTATTACTATCCAAATGATAGTGGCATCAACCGAGCAGGAGACATCTCAATGCGTGCCGTTATCCAGAAATCCGTCGGCGGACCCGACGTCCTTGTCATCGCCGATCAGCCGGATCCCACGCCAGAGGCCGGCGAAGTGCTGGTTCGCGTCAAGGCCGCAGGCATCAATCCGGTCGACGGCGCCGTCCGTGCCGGCTACTACCCCTTGCTCGGCGAGCCGCCCTTCATCCTGGGTTGGGACATCTCGGGAACTGTCGAAGCACTCGGCCCCGGCGTCACCGGCTTCAAGATCGGCGACGAGGTGTTCGGCATGCCGAGCTTCCCCAAGCAGGCGGCGGCCTATGCCGAGCTGGCTGCCGTGCCTGCCGATCAAATCGCACTGAAGCCGAAGGGCGCGGACCACCTCCAGACGGGCGCCTTGCCGCTGGCCGGCCTCACCGCCTGGCAAGGGCTTGTTCGTCACGGCAGACTGAAATCGGATCGGCGCGTATTGGTGCATGCGGGAGCCGGCGGCGTCGGTCATCTGGCGGTGCAGATCGCCAAGGCGCGCAGCGCCTACGTCGTCGCCACGGCCAGCCCGGGCAAGCTCGATTTCGTCCGCAAACTGGGCGCCGACGAAGTCATCGACTACACCAAGGGCGATTTCACCGATCAGGTCCGCGACATCGATCTGGTGCTGGATCCAATGGGCGGCGACCACGCCCAACGCTCGCTGAAGGTGCTCAAGCGTGGCGGCGTGCTGGTGTCATTGCTCGATGTCAGCGACAACACAAGGGCCCAGGCCGGCGCGCGAGACATTCGGGTCGAGCGTATGTCCGTCGTGCCCGACAGTGAGGGCCTGCTGGAACTGGCTCGGTTGATCGATGCCAACAAGCTTGCCGTCCATGTGGCGAAGAGCTTCCCGCTGGACCAGGCGGGGGCCGCTCACGCCTTCCTCGCCACCAAGCCGATCGGCAAGGTTGTGCTGTCGCTCTGAGCGGGAGCGGTGAAAAACAGAAGGGCGCGGGGTTAGCCGCGCCCTTCGTCTAAATTCGCGATGGTCAGTGCCGGTATTGCTGGATGCGTGTCGTGCGCAGCCCGGCAAGGCCATATTCGTCGATCGACGCCTGCCAGGACAGGAATTCCTCGGTGGTGAGCTTGTAGCGTTGGCATGCCTCGTCCAGGCTCAAAAGCCCGCCGCGCACGGCCGCAACCACTTCCGCCTTACGCCGGATAACCCAGCGACGTGTATTGGTCGGCGGCAGATCGGCAATCGTAAGAGGGCTGCCGTCAGGCCCGATAACATATTTGACTCTCGGTCTAACCAGATCGGTCATCGTACTCTCTACAAAAAACTCAAAGACCCAATCCCCGCCACGTTACCGCCACAGCTTTAAAAATTGCCTAAGCAGACCCTAATGACTAGGTAAGGATCATGAACGCCGCGTTAGTCTTTTCGCCGGCATTTGAAACATCTGCCCGCAAACCCTGATTTGCCGGGGAAAATGCATCCCCTGGCGGAGATCGGACGCAACCGGTGAATCGCCCTGCACGCTGGCGCGCCGGTAAAGCTTGACCTATATTCTCGACATTGGCATTGAGGCGCCGTGCAGAACGAAAGCATCATGAACAGTCTCGATCTTCCCGGACGTCCCGAAAACACCCGCATCGTCGTCGCCATGTCGGGCGGTGTCGATTCCTCTGTCGTCGCCGGCCTGCTGAAACGTGAGGGCTACGACGTCGTCGGCGTCACCTTGCAGCTCTACGACCACGGCGCGGCGACGCACCGGGCCGGATCATGCTGCGCCGGGCAGGACATCGACGATGCCCGCCGTGTCTCCGAGACGCTCGGCATCCCCCATTATGTGCTCGACTACGAGGAACGCTTCCGCAAGGCGGTCATCGATCCCTTCGCCGAGAGCTACGTCGCCGGCGAGACGCCGATCCCGTGCGTTTCCTGCAATCAGACGGTGAAGTTCGCCGACCTCCTGGCCACCGCCAAGGAGCTCGGCGCCGACGCGCTGGCCACCGGCCACTACATCCGTTCCGGCGCCAACGGCGCCCACCGCGCGCTCTACAGGCCGGTCGACGCCGACCGTGACCAGAGTTATTTCCTGTTCGCCACCACGCAGGCACAGATCGATTATCTGCGCTTTCCCCTTGGCGGCCTGTCGAAGCCTCAGGTTCGCGCCATTGCCGAGGAGATGGGGCTGGCGGTTGCCGCCAAGCAGGACAGTCAGGACATCTGCTTCGTGCCGCAGGGCAAGTATTCCGACATCATCGCCAAGCTGAAGCCGACCGCCGCCAATCCGGGCGACATCGTCCACATCGACGGCCGCGTGCTCGGCCGCCATGAGGGCATCCTGCGCTACACGATCGGCCAGCGCCGTGGCATCGGCATCGCTTCCGGCGAGCCGCTTTACGTCGTCCATCTCGATGCCGACCGCGCTCGCGTCGTGGTCGGCCCGCGCGAGGCGCTGGAGACGCACAAGATCTATCTGCGCAATATGAACTGGCTGGGCGACGGACCGCTCACAGACGTCCCTGCAGGCGGCCTGGAGCTGTTCGCCAAGGTCCGCTCGACGCGGCCGCCGCGCCCGGCCGTGCTGCATCATCGTGCCGGTGCCACATGGGTGGAACTGGTCGACGGCGAGTCCGGCATCGCGCCGGGCCAGGCCTGCGTGCTCTACTCCGATGACGGCAACGAAGCTCGCGTGTTCGGCGGCGGCTTCATCGAGCGTTCGGAGCGTGGCGCCGAGGCCGAGGCGATGCTGACCCGGCTTGCCGCCAGGCCGGCCCAGATACCTGCCGAATAAGGTTCCCGCCGAATAATCCGCGCTTCAGGAATTCGACTTGGTGTGGGTGACCGTGCCGGCGGTCAGGATGCGCAGCACCCTGATCGCTTCCTCGCCGCTGGTACGCGGTTCGGCACGCGTCTCGATGCACTGGATGAAATGCTCCAGCTCGCGTGTCAGCGGCATGCCCTGGGCAACCGCGACATAGGACGGCTCATTGGTGGTGAAGGCCCATTGGCCGCTGTCCTGCCACACCGCGTGGCGGTAGACGGCTAGCTTGCGTTCCCATGGCTCGACGTCGTCGAACACCGCCATCGCCTTGGTGCCGACCACGGTCAGCCGCCGCTCGCGATAGGGATTGAGACGCGAGGTGAAGAGATGGCTGCGCAGGCCGTTGGGGAAGCGCATGTGCAGATGCGCGAAGTCGCTGAGACTGTCGAGCAGAGCGGCCCCCTCGCCGCGCACCTCGATCGGCTCCGTGCCGGTGATCGCCAGGATCATCGACAGATCGTGCGGCGCCAGGTCCCACAGCGCGTCGTTCTCTGTGTGGAACTTGCCGAGGCCGAGCCGGTGCGAGTGGATGTAGCGGACTTCGCCGAGTTCGCCCTTGTCGATCAGCCCTTTCAGCGTCTCGAAGGCGGGGTGGAACCGCAGGACATGGCCGACCATGAAAACGCGGCCATTGTCCTTGGCCGCCTGCACCGCACGCTCGGCGTCGGCAACCGTCAGCGCGATCGGCTTTTCCACCAGCACGTCCTTGCCGGCCGCGACGGCACGCACGGCAAGGTCGGCATGGAATTGCGGCGGCAGCGCCATGACGATGGCGTCGATATCGTCACGCACGAACAACTGGTCCGGCTCGATCGCCAGGCAGTCCTGCTCGCTGGCGAAGCCTTCTGCGCGGGCCCGGTTGGTGTCGGAGACCGCGTGCAGCGCGCCGAGCGCCTTGAGAGTGCGGATGTGGTTGCTGCCCCAGTATCCGCAACCGAGGACTGCTATGCGCGGCTTCATCTGTTTCAAACTCTAAAAACTCTTGGCCGAGACATAGCGACGTGCCCGTTCGAACTCAACCCCGGCGGCGGCAACCAAATGTCCGCACGGCAAAGCTTTTCGATAATGACGATAAGCCGGCAAGCCGGTTGCTTCGAAGCTTGACAGGCTCACCCTCCCAACCTTATATCCGCGCGACCTTGGCGAACGCCCCCGACATGCCTTTCGATTTGAGGCGGATTTCGGGTCTTTCGCCGCCCTGGCGGGGTAGCTCAGTTGGTTAGAGCACGGGAATCATAATCCTGGGGTCGGGGGTTCAAGTCCCTCTCCCGCTACCACTTCAAACCCCACTATCGTACGCAATGGCCGATTGTGGCGGGCTGCCCAATGCGGTGTCCTGTGCGATAGCGGCTATATCTGACCTTCCTAGTAGAAGCCTTCAGCGACCTACAGCATCTCGCTCAGTGACGCCAATGCGGCTAACGATGCCGTCACCAGACATTCTCGCCGTCACCCACGCGTATCGGCTTCACCCCTCGGGAGTTTCGCGCTCGCCTGCCGGGCTTCGCCTTCGATCTCGATCTTGCTCCGCGCTTGAAGATCGAAGCGCACGGTTACAGTGCGCATGCGCGCATGCAGGACTCCGTCCAGCGTACCGCGCATTTCATGCAGATAAGTCAGCGACGATTTCCCAAGCTTTTCTATAACGCTGCGAACGGTGACCAGAGTTCCCACCGCGGTTTCATGCACGTAGTCGATCTCCATCCTCACATCCGCCCAGCCGAGGGTCGGCGTCAAACGAGGATCGGCAATCCTGCCCAGCAACTGGAAACTGGCGTCATCAAACATGGCCACATAATGACGAACGTTGAGATGGCCCATCGCGTCGCACATCCAAGGATGCACGACGCCGACATAGGTTTCGATGCCGGGCGTCAAAACCCGACCTCGTTTGCGCCCTTGAGATCCAGCAGTTGACGGGCTTCGTCGGGCGTCGCGATTTCGAGCGATAACTCGTTGAGAATGCGCTTTATCTTGGCAACCTGTTCGGCATTGCTCTTAGCGAGCGTGCCCTTGGCGACATAGAGGCTGTCTTCCAAACCGACCCGTACATTGCCGCCCATGATCGCGCCCATCGTGCAGAGATTTATCTGGTGCTTGCCCGCGGCAAGGATCGACCAGAGATAGTCGTCTCCGAACAGCCGATCAGCCGTCCTGCGCATGTGCATCATGTCTTCTGGGTCGGCGCCGATTCCGCCCAGCAGCCCGAAGATCGTCTGGACGAAAAGCGGCGGCTTCAGCAGCTTGCGGTCTAGAAAGTGCGCAAGCGTGTAGAGGTGACTGACATCGTAGCACTCGAACTCGAACTTCGTGCCGTAGGCCTGGCCGACTTCGACGATGATACGCTCGATCTGCTCGAACGTGTTGGAGACGATGCCCTTCTTTGTGTCTTCCAGGTAGCCCTTCTCCCAGTCGTACTTCCAGTCGGTGTATTTCGGCGCGATGTGGTGCAGGGCGAAATTCATAGATCCCATATTGAGCGAGCAGAGTTCCGGCTTCGAAGCGTGCGCGGCTTCAAGGCGCTCTTCGAGGGTCATCTTCAGCCCGCCGCCGGTGGAAATGTTCATCACGGCGTCGGTCTGCTGCTTGATGCGCGGCAGGAAATCCATAAACAGCTTTGGATCAGGGGTAGGCTTGCCGGTCTCCGGATCGCGGGCATGCAGATGGATCACCGACGCTCCGGCTTCGGCTGCTCCGACAGCGGCGTCGACGATCTCGGACGGCGTTATCGGCAGATACGGGCTCATCGTCGGCGTGTGGATCGAGCCGGTGACCGCACAGGTTATGACGACTTTCGGCGATTTCTTCATGGTTGAACTCTCCCTTGTCTGCCTTTTGTTGTTATCTATCGAGCGCGAGGCAATCCTCACGACCACAGCCCAATCGAACCGCCTCGCCCGCATTGAGTTCGGACCGAGACGACGATGCGGCAAGCTTGACAATGAATTTCAGGCCGCCCGCCGTCACAGCGACGAGCCGGATGTGATCCCCGACATAGACGGACTGAACGACGGTTGCCGCAATCACGTTGAGGGCGGTGGAGCCATCGTGCAATAAGGACATGCGCTCGGGCCTGATCGACAGCGTCACCCTGGCGCCCGCAGGGGGCGTCGCGCCAGGGGAAATGGCGTTCAACACCAGATCGCCATCGTCGAGACGGACGGCCACGCCACCGTTTTCACCGCCGGCAACCACCGTGCCGGACATGCGGTTGTTCTCGCCGATGAAGCTCGCCACAAAGCTGCCCGTCGGACGCTCATACAGTTCGCGTGGTGTCGAAAGCTGCTCGATGCGGCCGGCGCTGAACACCGCGATCCGGTCCGACATGGTCAGCGCCTCGGTCTGGTCGTGTGTCACATAAACGAACGTGACGCCAAGCCGGGCATGGATATCCTTGATTTCGAACTGCATCTGCTCGCGCAATTGCTTGTCGAGGGCGCCGAGCGGTTCGTCCATCAGGACAAGATTCGGTTCGAAGATCAGGGCGCGGGCAACCGCGACGCGTTGTTGCTGCCCACCCGAAAGCTGCGCCGGACGCCGGTTGCCGAATTCGGGCAACTGGACCATGTCGAGAACGTTCCTGACACGTCGCGTCACCTCGTCGCGGCTAAGTTTGCGGACCTCGAGCGGGAAAGCCAGGTTTTCGGCGACCGTCATGTGCGGGAAAAGCGCGTAGTTCTGGAACACCATACCGATGCCGCGACGATTGGCGGGAACGTTGTCGATGCGCTGACCGTCAATGAGGATTTCGCCCTCGGTCGTATCTTCGAATCCCGCAAGCATCATCAACGCCGTCGTCTTGCCAGACCCGGAAGGCCCCAGCAGCGTCAGGAATTCGCCGCGCATGATTTCCAGGTCGAGCTGACGCACCGCCTGGACCGTCTGCCCGTAGCGCTTGCTGACGCCACGAAACTCGACATGAACCGGGCCACGCGGGGATCCGCCCATCACCGCGCCTGCGCCTTGGGATCACGGCGTGCCGAAGCCGGGCGTTTGCGCGCAGGCTGAGCCTCAGCCGCCGCGGCGGCGCGAAGAATGATGTCGGCGGCCTCGCGCAGGTCGGCCACCAGCGCCTTGCGCGCAGCCGCGCCATCGGCGCGACGCAGCGCCGCGAGCATTTCGTCATGATGGTCCAGGCCCAGGCCGTAGGTCACGTCCGAGCGGACGATGTTCAAGAACGGTCCTGCTTGCAGCCACAATTTCTCGATGATTTGCTGGATGAGAGGTGACCGCGCGGCATGGTACATCGTGAAATGGAAGCGCCTGTTCAAGCCGAGATAGCTAGCCATGACATTGCTCTCGACGCATTCGCGCATCAGCCCGTTCAGCTTCGCCAATTCATCGAGTTCTTCGGGCGTGATGGTCGTCGCGGCCCACTCGGCCGCCGTTCCTTCGACGCTGCAGCGCACACGCACCAGATCCGAAATACGCGCCACCGTGGCCTCGGGGACGATGACGCCCCGATTTGGGTGGTCGAACATCGCCTCGTCGCTGACGAGTTGCCGCAAGGCCTCGCGCACCGGCATGGCGCTGGTCCGGTACTGTTCGGCAAGCTGTCGCACGACCAGTCTTTGGCCGGGCAGGAAGTCACCGTTCATCAGTGCTTCCTTCAAGCCCATATGGACACGAACATGAGCTGTCTTTTGCGCGGCCGAGCCGGCATTGGCATCCTTGCGATCCAGCATCAGTTTGTCCGGCGCGGCAGTATTTTGAGGTTGCTCGACAGGAAATCGTCGAATGCGCCGGCGAAGCCGTCGAGTTCGGCGTCGCCGAATGGCAGTGACAACGCCAGCATGCCGCGCGGCGTCACGTAGTACCCTCGCAACAGCATTTCGATATGCCAAAGCGCAATCACCGAAGGATCGGCATCGTCGAGCCGCGCCGGAGTGTCCACCGGCCCCCTGACGAAATGCAGGTTCATCAACGACCCTCGCCCGATGACGATGCCCTCGACGCCACGCCTTTCAAGGGAAACGTTCATCGCTTCACGCAGGCGGTCGCCGCGCGCATTGATCGCGCGGCTCGCCTCTTGCGTCAGCACCTGGGTCAGACCGGTGAAGCCAGCAGCCATGCTGAGAATATTGTTGTTGAACGTCCCGCCATGCGAGAACGAACCGGGCAAAGCCGGATCGAAGCGATCGACGAGGTCGGCGCGTCCACCGAATGCGCCAAAACTGGCGCCGCCGCCGATATACTTCCCGAGCGTCACGAAATCGGGAAAAATCCCATGCGCCCCGTGGAGCGCGCGGTAGTCGAGGCGCGAAGTCATGACCTCGTCGAAAATCAGCAGCGCCCCGGTCTCCTTCGTCGCCGCGCGCAGCGCTTCCAGGAACTCACGCGTCGCCGGGATGCAGCCGCCGCCGCCCATCATCGGCTCGACGATCACCGCGGCAAGCTCGTCGCCCTGTTCCTTTATGAGCGCCACGGCGCCGGCACTATCGTTGTAGTCGGCGAAGACAAAGGGGAACGGTAGATTGAGTGGCGAGCCGCCATGCGCAAAGGTGAGTACACCACCGTGGTAGCCCTCGCGGAATGCGAGTATCTTCGAGCGCTGCGTGATGGCGCGAGCCGCCGAAATAGCCATGATGTTGGCTTCAGTGCCGGAATTGCAAAAGCGAACGCGCTCGATTGCCGGAAAGCGGTCAACCACCGCGGCAGCCAGGCGCGCTTCGTAGCGGTTGGGCGCACCCAGCATGATGCCGCCCTCTATGACGTTCACCAGGGCCGCCGAAATCGCCTTGTCGGAATGACCGTAAAAACCGGCACTGTATTCCGAGACCAGGTCGACATAGATGTGCCCGTCCAGATCGGTCACCCTGCAGCCTTCGCCGGAAACAAACGATACGGGGAATGGCGGATACCATAGAACAGCCCTCGTATTGCCGCCCGGCAACGATGCCGCGGCCTCGTTCTGCCGCGCCAGGCTGTTCGGGTTGGCGTCAGCGAAACGCTGTCGGGCCTCGTCCAGAACAGCAGCGAGACTGACATTGGCGCGCACGTCTCTAGTGCCTTGCAGCATTCGATCAAATCCCTTTGGCTTTTTCACTTTTTTGCACCGTATCGCAAATTCCTGTTGCTAATCAATCCATTTTGCGCTTGAAATTTGATCAAATATACGACGAAAGAAAGGGGAACTGCAATGAGGACTTATCTGCAAGCCGTATCTGCCGCCGCGATCTGCCTCGCGACCTCGAGTTTTGCCGTGTCCGCGGCCGAACCCGTCACAGTGGTCGGCTGGGGTGGTACATGGGATAAGGCCTACAAGGATGGGGTCTGGGACAAGTACACCGAAAAAACGGGCGTTCCGATCGTCATGGAAGAATGGGGCGGCGAGGTCGCCAAGGTGCGTGCCCAGGTGCAGGCGGGCAACATCACTTATGACGTCGTCTCGGTCGAAGCGCCCGCCATGGAAGTCGGCTGCGCCGAAGGCCTGTTCGTTCCGCTGACGCCAGAAATCACAGGCGACGCGGCCAATTATTTGCCGGGCACCCTGCACGAATGCGGCGTCGCGTCTGATACCTGGGCCACGGTCCTTGCCTATAACACAGATGTCTACAAGGGCGACGCCGCGCCGAAGAGCTGGGCGGATTTTTGGAACGTCGAGAAATTTCCGGGAAAGCGCGGCCTCTACCAGCAGGCGCAGTTCACGCTGGAAAACGCGCTGATGGCCGACGGCGTTAAGCGCGAGGACATGTACAAGGTGCTGGGCACGCCGGAAGGCGTCGACCGGGCTTTCGCCATGCTCGACAAGATCAAGGCGCACGTCGTCTGGTGGTCCACAACGACGCAGGGCATCCAGAACCTCGACAGTGGTGAAGTGGCTCTCAGCGACGGGTTCAATGCGCGCATCACCAACGAAGCCATCAACGAGAAGAAGCCCTATACGATCGCATGGGACGCTGGCTTCTTCTATGGCACCGACTACTGGGCGGTGGTGAAGGGCGCGCCGCACCAGCAGGCCGGGCTGGATCTCCTCAAGTGGTTCTCCATCCCTGAAAACCAGGCCGGCTTCTCGAAACTCTATGCCTATGGCACCGGCCGCAAGGAAGCCGCCGACCTCATTCCCGCGAATTGGAAGGCCAACCTGCCGACGTCGCCGGAGCACCTTCAGTACGGCGCCTCCTATGACAACGACTTCTGGACCGAGCACAAGGAA
The DNA here is from genome assembly GCF_040319805.1 of Mesorhizobium sp. M0848. Classification (NCBI taxonomy): domain Bacteria; kingdom Pseudomonadati; phylum Pseudomonadota; class Alphaproteobacteria; order Hyphomicrobiales; family Phyllobacteriaceae; genus Mesorhizobium; species Mesorhizobium sp. M0848. Next base: position 172,467 of record NZ_JAMYOM010000010.1, read on the forward strand.
GCACTGGAAGAACGCTTCAAGGCCTGGCTCGCGAAGTAACCTAGGCATGTTGGTCGGGGCAAAGCCGGCTATGAAGCGGCGTCAACGGGGCGGCATGCTCGCCCTGTTGACGGCCCCGCTTATCCTGTTCGTCGTCATTCTGTTTCTGTGGCCGGTGGCGCGCTTCCTCGCTCTGGCCGTCGACAACTCGGATTTCTCGAACAACCTGCCGCGTACAATTGCCGCTCTGGCGGGCTGGAAAGCAGATAGCGGCCTGCCTGGCGAACCCGTCTTTGCAGCACTCGTCGAGGACCTGGCCGACGCGCGGCGCGCCGGGAAGGAAGGCGTCCTGGCGCAACTCGTGAACCAGCGCGTCGTCGGCAGCCGTTTCCTCGTCATCAAGACGGCAAAGGATGCGGCCGACGGCAAGCTGACTATGCGTCCCGTGCGCGACGAGGTGCTCTCCAAACAGGCCGGCTGGAAAGACATCGATCTCTGGCAGGTCATCGCGCGTCAACAAAGCGCGCGAACGGACTATTATCTGCTTGCGAGCCTGGACCTGAAGCGAGGCGCGGACAATTCGATCGAAGCCGTTTCCGCCGACCGCGCCATCTTCGTCGACGCGCTGCTGCGCACGATCTGGATCAGCATCGTGGTGACCGTCATCTGCGCGGTGCTCGCCGTGCCGCTGGCGCAGGCAATTGTCAGCGCGCCGCCGGCCTGGTCGAAGCTCATGTTCGCGCTGATCCTGTTTCCGCTCTGGACATCGCTGCTGGTGCGCACCGTCATCTGGATTATCGTGCTGCAGAAGAACGGACCCGTGAATTCCACGCTGCTTGGCCTCGGCATCGTCAGCGAGCCGCTCAATCTCATTTACACACGCTTTTCGCTCTATTTGGCGATGGTTCAGGTTCTGCTGCCCATGATGGTGCTCTCCGTCGTCGCTGTCATGCGGCGGGTTCCGACCACCTACATGCGCGCGGCACTTTCGCTGGGTGCGCCGTGGCTCACGGCATGGCGCCGCGTGCAGTTGCCGTTGATCCTGCCAGGAATCCTGTCTGGCGGGGCGATCGTTTTTGTCTTCGCTCTCGGCTATTACATCACCCCGACGCTTGTCGGCGGGCCGACCGACCAGATGATCTCCAGCTACATAGCTTTCTACACGAACAGCACACTGAACTGGGGCATGGGTGCAGCGCTTTCGCTGCAACTGCTGATGATCCTCGTCCTGTTTGCGTTGCTGTTCTGGACGGCGTCCGTCCTCTTCCGCCGCAAGGCGCATGTCGCATGAGCGCCGACCGCTTCCGGAAGTGGCTGATGTATGCCTATGCGGCGACGTTGCTGGCGTTCATCATCCTACCCCTGCTGATCGTGATCCCTATGTCGCTGACCTCGAGCAATTCGCTGGCATTTCCGACGCCGGGCTGGTCGCTGCGCTGGTATGCCGAACTGTGGGTCGACCAGCGTTGGCCGAACGCGCTGTGGAACTCGATCGTCATCGGGATATCCACCACGGTTCTGGCGTTGCTGCTCGGCATACCTGCGGCGATCGGACTCGCCTGGGGCAATTTTGCCGGCAAACGGATCCTCTACGCGGTCATCGCCGCGCCCTTGGTGACGCCGGTTGTCATCGTCGGCGTCGCGGCCTTTTCATTCTTCGCCACACTGGGACTCGTCGGCAACAAGCTATCGATCATTCTGGTGCATACGGCGATGGCCGTGCCTGTGATGCTGACGACTGTCGTCGCCAGCCTTTCGACCTTCGACCGGACATTGGTTCGCGCGGCGGCATCGCTCGGCGCCGGCACCATGCGCACATTCTTCAAGGTAGTGCTGCCGCTGATAGCGCCGGGCGTCATTACAGGGGCCATCATCGCCTTCATCATCTCTTTCGACGAAGTCGTCGTCGCAAGTTTCCTCTCGACAGGCGCGGAGCGAACCTTGCCTCGCATGATATTCTCCGGGGTTCGCGAGTCCATCAGCCCTGCTATCGCGGCCGTCGCTGTGCTGCTGATCGCCTTCTCGGCGACCCTGCTTGGTGTCATCGCCATCCTTCAGAGCCGCTCGCAAACTCTCCGCGCAAGGGCATCGGCATGAGACTGGTTCCATCGGTGCAGCAGTTGGAGACAGAGATGACGGCCTGGCGGCGGCATCTGCATGCCAATCCAGAACTCGGCTTCGAAGAGTTCGAGACGGCGCGTTTCGTGGCGGACAAACTGCGCTCGTGGGGCATCGAGACTATCGAAGGCGTCGGTCGGACAGGCGTCGTGGGTACGCTCAGGGGCAGGCTCGGCGCTGGTCGCGGGCTTGGCATCCGAGCCGACATGGACGCCCTGCCGATGACCGAGGCGCGGCCGCTGCCGCATGCGTCCCGCATTCCCGGGAGGATGCATGGCTGCGGCCATGACGGTCACACGACGATGCTGCTCGGCGCAGCCTCGGCGCTTGCCCGCTCGCCCGACTTCGCCGGCACCGTGCATTTCATTTTCCAGCCGGCCGAGGAGGGCCGAGGTGGGGCACTCGCCATGCTGAATGAGGGCCTTTTCGAGCGTTTCCCCTGCGATGAAGTCTACGCGCTGCACAATTGCGAACGGCCGCTGGGCGAGATCGCCGTCCACCATGAGACGGTGGCAGCGGCGGCCGATCGCTTCGAGATCGTCGTGCATGGAAGGGGCGGCCATGCGGCGATGCCGCATCTTGCGATCAATCCACTTCCCAGCGCCGCGCGCATCCTGCTGGCGATAGAAGCCCTGCCCGGACGCCTGACCGATGTGCACTCTCCGGCAATCGTCACCGTTGGCGGCCTGCGCGCCGGCGAAGCCTTCAACACCATCCCCGATGCGGCGTTTCTGACCGGCACCGTGCGCACCTTCGACCATCAGGTTCAAAAGACGCTGGAGACGGCAATCCGCCGCATCGCGAAAAACGAGGCTGAAGCTTTTGGCGCCAGCGTCGATATTCGCTACGAAACGCCCTTCGCGCCGACGATCAACACTCCGGCGCAAGCCGACGCGATGATCGCGATTGCGAACGAGGTGATGGGCTCGGAACGTCTCGTCGTCGATCCGCCTCCCGAGATGGGTTCTGAAGATTTCTGCTACATGTTGGAACAGCGGCCGGGCTGCTATTTCTTGCTTGGCCAGGCGGACGACGCGCACCAGGCCGCCGCGCACGACACCAATTACGATTTCAACGACGCTATCCTGCCGATGGGCGCCAGTCTTTGGGTCAGGCTGGTGGAGCGCCGCCTGTCCGCGGCAGGCGCATCGTGATGCAGTTGCCGGAAAAAGACATCCGCTGGCGGAGCCATTGGCTGCGGCAGGCATTGCCCGAGGACCCGGACCTTGCGCCTCCGCTCGAAGAGACAACGCAGGCCGACATCTGCATCGTTGGCGGCGGGTATCTCGGACTGTGGACCGCCATTCGCCTCAAGCAGCACAATCCAGGCTTCGATGTTGTCATTGTAGAGCGCGACATTTGTGGTGGTGGCCCGAGCGGCCGCAATTCCGGAATGGTGCTTTCGGCATGGACCAAATACAGCGCGCTTGCCGCGCTGCGCGACGGAAACGACGCGCTTTCGATCATCAAGGCATCCGAAGCCGCGATCGGCGGCATCGAGGCTTTCTGCAAGGCAGAGGCAATCGACGCCTGGTTCGATCGCATCGGCTGGATCTGGGGCGCTACGTGCGAAGCACAGCTTGGCGCCTGGGACGACGCGTTAAACAAGCTGGCAGCGCATGGCTACGTTCCGGCGCGGCGAGTTTCGCGCCCTGAGATCGCGGCGATGGCCGGTACGACGAGCCACCTTGGCGGTGCGTTCGACGCTTCGTCGGCAACTGTGCATCCAGGGTTCCTGGTGCGCGGCCTGCGTCGTGCAGCGCTGAACCGCGGCGTTCGGATCTATGAAAAGTCGCCGATGAAGCGGTTTTCACGACGTGGCAAGCTCACGGTGGAAACGGCGAAAGGAACTGTGTCCTGCGGCAAGGTCGTGCTTGCCATGAATGCCTGGTCCGGCGCGATTCCGGAACTGGCCCCTGCGATCTTCAACATCTCCAGCGACGACGCCATGTCACAGCCCATTCCAGACCTTCTCGACAAGGTCGGCTACCGCCGGGCGCCGCTGATGATCGATTCCCGCGTCTTCGTTGGCGGTTGGTCTCCGACGCGCGATGGTCGGCTGTCCGTCGGCGTCAGCGGTGGCGTCATTGGCTTCGGCGGCATCGTCGACCAGCGTTTCCATGGCCTGTCGCCACGGGTCGCCGAAATGCGTCGCGCGCTGCGGGATGGCCACCCAGCGCTCGCCGATTTCCCGCTCGAGACATCGTGGAACGGCCCGATCGACCGGACGGTCAGCGGCGTGCCGCTGTTCGGCGCTTTGCCCGCTAACCGCGATGTCGTCTACGGCTACGGCTTTTCCGGCAATGGCACGACAATGGCTTATATCGGCGGCGAGATCCTCACCGGCCTGCTGACTGACGGCGAATCGGAACTGACGCATTCGGCGCTGGTGCGTCCGGTGGCGCGCGGTTTCCCGCCCGAACCCTTTCGCTTCGTCGGTGCGCATTTCGTCCGTGGCGCGGTGCGTCGGCGCGACGATCTCGAACATGCCGGGCGCAAGCTGGATCCGGTGACGAGATGGCTCGCCGGGATGGCTCCGTCCGGCGTCACTCCCTCCAAAGCCAATCTTCGCGCAAAGAAAGGATGACGATGTCCAAGGCCAAGATTTTCAAGCACAGCGAGTTGACTCTGAAGCCATCAGTCACGCCGACCGGAACGTCGTCGATCGCGCGCGTGATCAATGCCGAGATCAGCCGGACCATGGGCGGTGGCATCGAGTATCTGGAGAACGCCTCGATCGACTGGACCGTGACCTATGACGAGGTGCTGTTCATCCATGAAGGCACGCTGACGATCGAACTGGATGACGGCCGCCACGAATGCCGCCCTGGCGACATCGTCTGGCTGCCCAATGGCACGCATCTGAAATACATCGCAACCGAACGCACCGGCTATTTTTACTGCCTGTACCCGTACGACTGGGCCGCGCGGCAAGGGACGTTAGAACCTTGAAAGTGACAGGCATATCATAGGTTGGCTTTTTACGGCGCCGATCCGCCTGGCAGACGGCGGATTGTCATTATAGCAACATGCATATTAGCTATTCCTTGACAATCTGCCTGGGCTCTGGTTTCCTGATTTAACGGGTGTTTAACCAAGTTCGTTGCGTTTTTTACGGACGGTGTTCGCATGTCGACGTTGGTCGTGGCGGACCCGCGAGGGGTATATCTCGCCGGTCTGGAATGGGTTTTGCAGAAGGCTGGACACGATGTCGTCGCCCAGTGTCGCCGCCCTGTGGACGTTCTCGCTCATGTGGAGCGCCATCAGCCTGATATCGTCATCGTGGGCGTGGATCTCGCGGACCAGCAAACATCAGGTCTCTCCTCACGGCTGAAGGCCGGCAACAGCGCTCTCGGCATCATCTTCATCGTGCAGCCAACCGGCAGGCTCGATGTCAAGGAGATACAGACGCTCGACGTCGACGGCCTGTTTCTGGACGGCATCAGCCACCGCTTTCTCATCGAATGCGTGAATGCGGTGGCGGCGGGCAAGAAGTGGATCGACAACAAGATCGTCCAGCAACTGCTGATGCCCGGGTCGCAGCCGCAGCCAATGTCCCGGCTGACCGGGCGGGAGACCGAGATCGCCGATCTCGTCTCGCGCGGGCTGCGAAACAAGACCATCGCGCAGCGGCTGCATTTATCCGAAGGCACGGTGAAGATGCACCTGCATCACGTCTACGAGAAGCTGCACCTCGGCGGCCGGGCGGAACTGGCCTGGATAACGCACGGCAAAAGCCTCGCCCCCCCCCCAGGAACGGGCCTCCTCTGAAAGCAGCACTTTTTTAACGGGCATCGACGTGAGGCCGGCAGCGGGCCGGAAAGCCGCGCGATGGCATCGGCCGCGATTGCGACAGCCTGCTCTCGGTCCGACCCGCCTGATAACCGGGGCATTGGAGATTGGCTTGGCGGTTGCTGGCTCTCCCCTCCTCCGGTTCCTTCAGCCAAAGAGGCTGGTTGTCGGAAAGCCGCCACAGCATACACCGCAAGCCGCCGCTTTGCGTGTCGCCTGGTTTGAGTCCAGAGCCTTGGTGTCTTGAACGACCGGCCCCTCGAAGGGGGCCGGATCGCCTGCGTTGAAGCTAATGAAGGCTACGAGAACGTCATCAAACGATGAAGTCCTGGCTTGCGAGGATGCTCAGTGTTTGCGTAGCAGCATCCCCGTCGAGGTCGGTGTTTGCCAGAGTGAATTCGAACGGCTGATCGTCAACCGGACCCTCGATGCTCGTCGAGAAGTCGAGGATGCGAACACCCGAGTTGGCACCGCCGACGTGGAACTGAACATAGGCCGTGTCGAAGGCTTGCCCACCATCGTCATCAATGGTCACGATCTGATTGCCCGAGCGCAAGCCAGTAACATCTTCGATGGTGTGATCGATCAGATTGCCGCCATCGTCGTAAAGCCACGATTCTACCGTGATGGCGTTGATGTTTCCAATTCCTGCGACCGCGAAGGTTAGATTGTTGATGTCAGACCCATCCGCAGTGGAGAAGGTGAAGCCCTCGTTGTTATTGATCTGCGAAGCCTGACCGCCTTTCACGCCGAAACCAACTGCATCGGGGTTCAGATCATCATTGGTTCCGGAATTGGTTGGGACTGCCGTTGGATCGACCACCGTCCCGCTCGGGAAAATCAGGCCGTCAAAGACGATGCTGCCGGTGTTATCCACCGTGGGTACTGTCAAGGTCTCCTGGGGACCGCCCGACTTGATCGCATTGAAGTTGAGGTCGGACTGCTCGCCCTGGGGTGTGAAGAGCACGTCGAAGGTGTACCCCGAGTCGGTCACGTTCAGTTGGTAAAGGTCCGTATCGGTGGCCACGTCGTGGTACGTCAGCGTGGTTCCGTCGTTGGTGAGGGTCTCCGTGATGGCAGTGCCACCGAGATCGGTGAAACCGGTGATGGTGACGTGTGAGCCGTCGGCTCCCGGAGTAAGGTCGAACGTCCCTGTGTCCTGTTGATTGGCGGCCAATCCGACCTGGAACGGCGTTGCATCACCAGTGATGCCGTCGAACGTCGGCCCGGCGTCCTCGAACACGAGGTGCGTCCCGAGATCCTCGTGGTTGACGACCGTCACCTCGGTCGTTGACGGGAACGCGACTTCGAGGTTCTCAACGCGCACGCCGGAGGTGCTTGCCTTCGTGTCGTAGAAAAATCGAACGTAGATTTGATCGACGCTATCATTCGGTTCGATCGTGTAATTCTCGAAGACGGCGCTGCCAGCAGGTAAGCTTACTGTGTCATAGCCTGTTGCAACTACTACCCCATTATCGACAGCCCACCACTCGATGTTGACGCTCTTCACGCCGCCTATGCCCTGGATGTCGAACCGGATGCCGCCGATCTCGTTCTCATCACCAGAGGTCCAGGCCGCGTCTTGAACGAAGAAGCCCTCATTTTGATTCAACTGAGAGGCTTGGCCGCCCTTCACACCGAAGCCGATGGAGTCGGGGTTCAGATCATCATTGGTTCCGGGGTTCTTGTTGATGGTCGTCGGATCAGTGACTGTACCTACCGGACCTGCCGGGAAGATGATGCCATCAAACTTGGCGCTGTGGCTGTCAGTGGGATCGGCTGTCGCAACCGTGAGCGTCTCCTGCGGGCTGCCTGCCGGGATCGACGCGAAGTCGAGTGGCTGAAACGTCGTTACGAGTTCGGTGGTCGTTACATCCAGTGTGATCTTGCCCTGGGCAAATGACAGGATGTCGTCATCGTCAATGACAGGAGGATCACCAGGAGCGTTGTGCTGCAGCGGTTCGTATTGAATGAGGTAAATTTGCGCCGAGGAGAGGTCAGTCTCGTCAAGCGCAACCGCGAACGCCAAGGCGCCAGCGGGATCAGCGTCACCATTCCCGTCGGCCTCGCGCCCATAAATGATGCCGTCTTGGTTGTAGAGGAAGATTTCCACACCGTCGACGGTAAAGAGGCCGCTCGACGTGCCGTCAGCGGGGATCGACAGCGCCAGATCCGTCGCTCCGGTTGTGTCAAGGAGAGCGGCGTTGACGGCCACCTGCGGGAAGCCTGTCGCGGGGTCGGTAGGACTGATTCCAAGCACGCCGAGAGCGGTGAGCGCGTCGCTCAGCGTCTGGTCGAGGAGGACATCGTTATCATCGGTGACGGTCTGTACGCCGATCTGCTCGTCGAGAACGAGATTGGTGGCGGTAATCGTAGTCATAATCTTCCTCCCAATTGTGATCGAGCTGTTCCAGGGTCAGTTGGGATTAGGTCAGGGCGCGCCGAAAATGGTGGATTTCGAGAACCGGAACAGAGCACGCCTTGACGTGCGTAAGTTCCGGAGGCGTAGAAAGCTACGATTGCCCGTCCGCCATCACTTGAGATGCCACTTGAAATGCTAACAAACCCCAGATGCTCAGGGGTCAATTTGGCGCAGCCTAAGGATGGCAAGTCAACTTTCCGTCTGGTAGTATTATGACCTATATCGAACGATATATATCGTTTTCGATAGGGTCGCCGGCGTCAATATAAATGGGAATATTGACCTGGCGGAGAAGCGCCGTAGTGAATGCCCGCGCCCGGAGCAAACCATACGTGTCAAACGCCTTGCAAAACTGGCCCCGATCGGCGTCCCCCTTTATGTAGGGCACGTCGCTTAGCGCTCGCCGGAGCTTATCGGGTTGCGCAGCCTGGCGAGCGCGGATGAGCTTGGCCGTGTTGTGTTGATCAGGCGCGGTTCTTGAAGCGCCGGGACTCATTGACAGTCTCGATGATCTCACAGTGATGCGTGAGACGATCCGAGTTCATCGAGGACGACGAAGCCGAGGCGGGTGAGATAGTCGGCGACGCGGCCCTGCTTGCCGGCGCGACGCTCGGTCTTGAGCTGGTTGAGCAGATCGACGACGTTGCACCTATCACGTCTACGAGAAGCTGCACCTCGGCAGCCGGGCGGAGCTGGCCTGGGCATGGCAAAGGCGCTGAGCGTCCAGGAACGGGCCTCCTCTGACACCCCACTCTCAACTGGCATCGACATGAAGCGGCAAAGGGGGCCGGAAAGCCGCGTGATGGCATCGGCCGTGATACCCACCGCAGCGCCTGCGTCAGCCTGATCTATCGAAAGATATATATCGTTCGATCAGGTGCGGACATTGACCTCAATACTATCGAACCGGGAATGGACGCCTCCTCTTCGGCGGCGCCACAATCGAGGATCAAAGGCCGCAATTCAGCGCTTTAGGGCATCTGGGGATGGGGATCCCCTTTTCTTGATGCGTTCAAAAAGGGGGAATCTCGATGGCACCCACCATAGCAGCTCATGGCTGGCCTCACTGCAATCCCTTGCGCCGGATGTCACTCCGCACACCAGAGAAATAGCGATGAAAACCAAGCAACAGCCCCCTGCCCTGCAGGTGGTGATGAAAGAGATCAAACGCGCCATTCGGCCGCTGATCTGGTTCAGCGGAGGCATCAACGTGCTGATGCTGACCGGGGCGCTTTATATGCTCCAGGTCTACCATCGCGTGCTGTCCAGCCACAGCCTGGAGACGCTGGTGATGCTGTCGCTGATGGCGGCGGCCGCGCTCGGGACGCTCGCCGGGCTGGAAGTAATACGCGGGCGTCTTTTGGCCAAGGTCGGATCATGGATGAACGCGCGCTTGGGACCGGTTCTGCTGACCGCATCGGTGGAATACGCCGCGTCGGCGCCTGGTCAGGCCAACGCCCGTCCGCTGCGCGATCTGGACCAGGTGCGGAATTTCTTCACCAGCCCGAGCATCTTCCCGATCCTCGACGCGCCTTGGGCGCCGCTGTTTTTCGCTGCCATTTTTGTCATGCACCCATGGCTTGGATGGCTGGCGCTCGGCGGCGGGATCGTCCTGTTCGCTTTGGCGCTGCTCAACGAATACGTCACGCGAAAGCCCTTAACCGAGGCTTCGGGTGCGCAGTCGCGGGCCTATGTGCAGGCCGAGGCGGCGATCCGCAACGCCGAGGTCGTCCAGGCGATGGGTATGCTAAAGCCACTGATGGAGGGCTGGAAGGCACAGCAGGACGAGGCAAACAGAGGACAGGTTCTTGCCGCCAACCGTGGCGGCGTTATCGCGGCCATCGCGCGTTGTCACCGGCTGGCCCTGCAAATGGCCATACTCGGCCTTGGCGCCTATCTGGTCCTTCGCAACGAGGCCTCGCCAGGCATCATGATCTCCGCCTCGATCCTGATGGGCCGCGCATTGTCGCCGGTCGAGCAAGCCATCGGAACCTGGAAGGCGACGGTTGGGGCGCGTGCCGCCTACCGGCGTCTCACCGCTGTGGCCGGACAGCACCGGGAGGCCACACCGGCCCTTCCGCTACCACGACCGAAAGGCAGGTTCGAGGCCGAGAACCTTGTGCTTGCCCGACAGGGTGGCGAGCATATCCTGAAAGGCATCAACTTCCGCCTGGAGCCCGGTGAAGCGATGGCGTTGATCGGCCCGAGCGGGGCCGGCAAGACGAGCCTGGCGCGCATACTCGCCGGTGCCTGGCGCCCGTCCGCGGGGCGCGCCTTGCTGGACGGAACGGATGTTGCCCAATGGGCGGCGGAAGACCGTGGCCGTCATGTCGGCTACCTACCGCAGGACATCGAACTCTTCGCCGGCACCGTGTCCGAAAATATTTGCCGCTTCGCGACGCTCAACCCGGCGGTCTTCAACAAGGTGGTCGAGGCCGCGCAGTTGGCAGGAGTCCACGAACTGATCAAGGGACTGCCGAAGGGTTACGCCACCGAGATCGGCGAATCCGGCGCCGTCCTGTCAGGCGGGCAGCGCCAGCGCATCGGGCTGGCGCGGGCACTCTACGGCGACCCCGCGCTGCTTATCCTCGACGAACCCAATTCCAACCTCGACAGAGAGGGCGAGGAGGCATTGATTGCTGCTCTCGGCGTGGCCAAGGCCACGAACACAACCGTTATCCTGATCGCGCACCGCCCCAACCTTTTGGACAAGATGGACAAGATACTGGTGCTCAACAGAGGTCAGCAAGATCTCTTCGGGCCGCGCGACCATGTCTTCAACGAACTCGCCAACCGTGTCAGCAAGGTGGCCCATCTGCCCAAAGCGGCCCAGTTGCCAGCCCTTGAAGTGGTCAAGGAAATCAAAGAGGTCAAGGAAGCATGAGCCGCCCCCCCGGATTGAACGTCGTGCCGCTACCCCTTCCTCCGCCCTCGCTGCTGGAACCGGTGCCGCTGCGTCTCACCGGCGTGACCTGCACCGGGTTCGCGATCATGTTCCTGTTCTTCGGCGTGGCCGGGGGTTGGGCGGCGCTGGCGCCGTTGGACAGCGCCGCTGTGGCGCCGGGCGTTATCAAGGTCGCCGGCGACCGCAAGCTCATCCAGCACCTCGAGGGCGGCATCATCGCGGAGTTGAACGCCGCCAACGGGGATATCGTCAAGGCGGGCAAGATCCTCGTCCGGCTCGACGACACGCAGGCAAAGGCGCAGCTCGACCTGATCCAGAACCGGATAGCAACGCGTGAGGCGCTGGCCGCCCGTCTCAGGGCCGAGCGCGACGGCAAGGCCGAGATCGAGTTCAATCCGGCGTTGCTCGCAAACCCCGCCACCGCCGTGAAGGACGCGGTGGCAGCACAGCGTGACGTGTTTGCCGCGAAGCACCACAATCTGAAGGACGAGCGGGAAATTCTCGGCCAGCGCCGTCACCAGGTCGAGGAAGAGATAACGGGACTGGAGCAGCTTATCGTCACCGAAGACAAGCAGATCGAGGCAATCGAGGGCGAAAGCAAAGACCTTGAGGGTCTGCTCAAGAAAGGGCTGACCACCCGCGAACGGAACCTGTTGCTCAGACGCCAACAGCGGGAGATCGAAGGGGAGCGCGCTACCAACATTGCCGCAATCGCCCGTGCCGGAAGCGCCATGGCCGAGATTGATATGCAGATCCTGAACCTCAACACAGTGCGGCTGAACCAGGCCGTCGATGAGTTGAGCAAGGTCGAGGCGGAGTTGTTCGACCTCGGACAGCAGGAGCGCTCCGCCAGGGACGTGCTTGACCGCACCAACGTCGCCGCACCGGTTGACGGCATCGTCATGGACCTGAAGGTCCATACGGCAGGCGGCGTCGTGAAACCCGGTGAGACATTGATGACGATCGTGCCGCTCGGACAGCAACTCGTGGTCGAAGCCATGGTCAAGCCGGAGGATGTCGAGACGATCGCCCCCGGACAGCCCGCGCGCGTCAGCTTCCCGGCGTTCGCTCGCTACAACCTGCCGCCGCTCGAGGGCGTCGTGGAGATCGTGTCGGCTGACCGCATGGTTGAGGAGCGCAGCGGGGCACCGTATTTCGCCGCGACCGTTTTGATCGACAAGAGCGAACTCGCCAAGCTGGAGGGCCGCAAGCTACTGCCCGGCATGTCGAGCGAGACGATGATCCGGACGGGGGCTCGCACCGTGCTCTCTTATCTCGCCGAGCCGATCACGCAGAACTTCCGCCGGGCCATGCGGGAAAAATAGCCGTAGGCCGCTGAACCGGATTCAGGAAAGCAACATTCGCCCGGCCGTGATCGCCAGGAAGAACGCAAAGGCAAGTTTCAGGTAGCGCGGGTTGAGCGCGTGGGCGAGCTTGGCGCCCAAGGGTGCAAACAGAAAGCTCATGGGCGCTATGATGGCAACCGCCGGCAGGCTGACGTAACCCAGGCTGAGCGGAGGCCTGCCGGCGATTTCAAGACCCGACCAGATGAAGCCGGCCACTGCCGGAAGCGCGATAAGCAGGCCAAGCGCCGACGATGTGCCGACGGCACGATGCACCGGAAAGGAGAAGCTGGAAAGCGTCGGCACCGACAGTGTGCCGCCGCCAATTCCCATGAGCGAAGAGACAAAGCCGATCACAGCAGCGATCGCGCAGTTGATCCAGCCGCTTTGCGGCAGGTGATCGGAGATCACGAGGTGCTTCGGCAACGCCATGTTGACGGCCACCAGCAGGCCGACGACGCCGAAGACCAGCCGTAAGCCGGCGCCCGGGATGAATTTCGACATGATGCCGCCGACGAGGGCACTGACGAAAATCGCCGGTCCCCAAAGATTGAGCAGAGGCCGATCGACATTGCCGCGCCTGTTGTGTGACCGCATCGACGAGATCGCGGTGGGGATAATGACCGCAAGCGATGTCGCGACCGCCAGATGGCTGATCACAGCAGGCGAAAAGTGGAACAGGCTAAGCACCCAGAACAGCACCGGAACGATGACGATGCCGCCTCCGACTCCCAGCAGACCGGCGAGCACGCCGGAGGCAATTCCGGTCATGGCCAGGCCGGCGATCAGCATTGCAATCGTCAGCCCGTCGAAAACCGACGTGTCGAATCCGAAGTCCACTGTGATTTCCCTTTGATTGGCCGCGCTCATCCGCTGTTGCGACCCAAAATGCAGGTCGCCCAGAAGGGTCGTAGCGTTTTTGGGATGCGCTCTGGCTAGTGGCGCACCATCCCGGCGTCGACATTGAGCGTCTGGCCGGTGATCCAGCGCGCATCGTCGGAGGCCAGGAACGAAACCACGTCGGCGATATGTTCCGGCTGCCCTTTGCCTTTCATTGCCTGAAGCATCTCGACGAAGCCGAACGCCTCGTTGTGCGGGCTCGCCTTGACGCCGTCGCTCTCGATGAGGCCGGGCGTCACCGCATTGGCGGTGATGTTGTATTTGCCAAGCTCGGTAGCGAGCGCCCTGGTGAAGCCGATGACGCCACCCTTGGCCGCGACATAGGCCGCCATGTTCGGCGTGCCGGCAAAGAAGGTGTTGGATGCGATGCTGATTACCCGTCCGGCCTTCCCCGCCGCACGCATCTGGTCCGTACCGGCACGGCTGACGATAAAAGTGCCGGTCAAATTGACGTCGATGATCTTGCGCCAATGGTCGAGATCGACATCGTCCCAGGCGACGAACGGCACGATGCTGGCATTGTTGACCAGGATGTCGATGCCCCCGGTCAGGGTCTGGATTTCGGCGAAGAGTGCCTTGACGGATGCCGGATCGGAAATGTCGGCGGCGATCGCCCTCGCCTTTCCGCCTATCGCCGCGGCCGCCGCCCCGGCGCCTTCGGCATTGATGTCGCTGACGATGACGGTTGCCCCATCGGCGGCAAGCCGCGCGGCGATCGCCTTGCCGATACCCTGCGCGGCGCCCGTAACCAGGGCCGTCTTTCCCGCAAGCCGTTCAGTCATGAAAATGCTCCCTCAATTCGTGATCTGGTGATGTCTGTTCAAGCGTCGGCGTCGATCACGGCCAGCGCCGCGTCGATGCCCTTGCCGATCGCCAGTTTCTGGCCGGCCGCGTTCATGGCGCCGCCAAGTGCCGTCAGCGCCGCGATCGCGTAGATCGGCTGGGCGGTCGGACCCATATGGCCGATGCGTGTCAGCTTCCCCAATGTTTCGCCGCGGCCCGATGAGAAGACGACGCCGTAACGGGCGCGCACGGCTTGGCGAAGCGCTTTCTCGTCGACACCTTCGGGCGTGCGGACAGCGGTCGTGGTCGGCGACGCGATGCTGTCGCTGGCAGCCCAGATCGACAGACCCATCGCGGCAACGCCGGCGCGCATGGCCTTGGCGGTGAGTGCATGGCGCCCCCACACAGCCTCCGGTACCTCATTGAGATAGAGGTCGAGCGCGACATCGAGCCCGTTGATCTCCGAGACCGACGGCGTGAATGGAAACGGCTTGTCCCGCGACCACGCATGCTCCCAGTCGACGATGCTGAGCATCGACGCGCGCGGCGCCAGGGGATTGGCCTTCATCTTGGCCCAGGCCCGCTCGCTGACACCCATCATCGTCAGGCCGGGAGGCGCGCCCAAGCATTTGTTCGGGCCGGTGACATATATATCGGCCTTGCAATCCTCGGGATGCGTCTTCATGCCGCCAAAGGACGAGACGGCATCGACGATGAGATAGCCGCCATGCGCTGAAACCAGCGCACCGATGGCGTCGATCGGATTGACGGTGCCGGACGGCGTGTCGTGGTGGCAGACGGAAACGACGGTGATCTCCGGATGCGCCTTCAGCATTGCCTCGACCTCCTGCGGATCGATCGCCTCGTTATAGGGCACCTCGATCTCGAGCAGATGTGGCGAATAGCGCTTCGCCCAATAGCCGAACCCCTTGCCGTAAACGCCTGAGGCAAGGTTGAGCACGACATCGTCCGGCGTGATCAGCGAGGCCGCGGCGGCCTCCAGGCCAAGCACGGGCTCGCCATGCAGGATGACCGGCTTGTTCGACAGCCGCATCGCCTTTTGCGCCTTGTCGACCACACCCTCGTAGAAGAGCTGGAACGCCGGGTCGTAGTCGTAGAGCACCGTGCGCCCGAGGCCGCGCAGCACTTCGGCATAGGCGTTCACCGGCCCCGCGGTCAGGGTGATGACCGGATCGGCATGTTCGAGATAACGCATCGTCTTGGTCTCCGGATTGGCGGGGGTCAGCCGTAGAATTGCGTGCCGGTCCTGTAGGTCTTGAAGTTGTCCATGTCGTGCGAGTACATCAACTCGGCGCCATGGTCCTCGGCGAGTTTCTTCACCTTGCGCATCGAATTGACGCCCGCCACCGGATCGATGTGGAAGGCCGCCTGGCACAGCGTTTCAAGGCTCTTCTGCGTATAGGCCGCGTCGATGGTGAACATGATCGGCTTGCGCTTGGGGAACTCGACCAGCAGGCTGTAATGGCCGATCGAATGACCGGGCGTCGAGATCAGCCGGACACCCCTGGCAAGCTCGACGTCGCCATCGACGCCTTCAAAGGTCGAGTTCGCCCGTGTCGTTCCCGCAAGCAGTTGTCCGGTCGCGCCACGCGCTTCGGCAGCCTCCGCCGAAAAGCTCAGATCGGAATAGCCGAGATGTTCGAAGGGCTCGGGATTGCAGGCCTGCGGCACCTCGGTCCGATGACAGATCTTCTTGGCATGCGGAAAATACTTGTTGCCGCCGCAATGATCGAAGTGGAAATGCGAGTTGACGACGACGTCGATGTCCTTCGGCTCAAGGCCGAGCAGCGCCAGGGCGCCGGGGATGGTCTGATGCTTTTCCTGGATCGGCTTTTCGAACGGCAGCACCTTCATCACGTGGTCGTAGTCGTAGCCGGTGTCGATGAGGAACCGACCCTCGGCATGCTCGATCAGGATCGAATAGACGGGGAAGCGCACTTCACCGCCAGGGCCGCGATTCCAGAACACATGATAGCCGTCGAGAACGAGCGAGCCGCCGTCGAGCAGGTAGACCTTGGTATCCGACATTCTTGCCTCCTTTATTGGCGCGGGTCCCGTCCGCGCATGAATTGTGCTCAGCGCGCGCCGCGCTCGTATGGAATGCCGAGCGCCGCCGGCAGGCTGGCGCGCCGGCCGAACAGAACCAGCATGATCATCACCGCCAGGAACGGCAGCATCTGGATGATGTCGGTCGGTATGTTGATGCCGGCCACCTGCATGGCCGTCGTCAGCGACAGGCAGACGCCGAACAGCAACGCGCCGAACAGCACCCAGATCGGGCGACCGCGCGCCAGCATGGCCAGCACGATGCCGAGAAAGCCCGCGCCATTGGTGATGAACGGAATGAACAGCCCAGCCCCGACATTGGCGAGATAGGCGCCGCCGAGCCCGGCCAGCGCTCCGGTCGTCAACACGGCGATGGTGCGGGTCCGCACGACGTCGATGCCGGCGACATCGAGCGCGGCCGGCTTGTCGCCTGCCGCCTGCAAATTGAGACCCAGCTGTGTGCGCCGGTAGATGTAGCCCATGCCGAAAACCAGCGCGACCGCCAGATAGACGATCAGATGATGCTTGAAGAATGCAGGCCCGATGACCGGGATGTCCGAAAGCAGCGGAATGACGGTAGCATCCGCCGCGGGCAGGCGCGGGTAGCTGCGTGAGAACTGGAAATGGTGGAGCAGTGCCGTCAGGCCCTCGAGCCCCAAGGTCAGCGCGATGCCGATGACGATCTGGTTCAGTCCGATGCGCACGCAAAGCAGCGCCATGACAAGCGCCACCGCAGCACCCCCGGCGGCACCGGTAAGAAAGCCTAGCCACAGCGACCCGGAATAGAAAGCGCCGACAAAGCCGAGATAGGCGCCGGCCAGCATCATGCCTTCGATGCCGATATTGAGCACGCCCGCCTTCTCGGAAATCTGCTCGCCGAGCCCGGCAAGCAGCAGCGGGATCGCCGCGGTGACAGCGCCGAACAGCAGCGCGCTGAGAAAGACTTCGCTGAACAGCACGGTCATGCCTAGGCCCTCCGCGACTGGTTGTATCGGTGATCGAAATATTCGGCGAGCGCGAGCACGATCAGCACGATGGAAACCAGCACCAGAGTGAAATGATTGGGCACGCCGAGCCGGCGCGCCGCGCTCTCGCCGCCGATCGAAAGCACCGAGAGCAGGAACACGAAGCCGATTGCCGCAAAGCCGTTCATACGGGCGAGAAACACGGCGGGAATCACGGCAAGCCCATAGGCGGGATTCCAGTCGGCGCGGACATTGCCCTGGACGCCGATGATGTCGACGGCGCCGGCAAGGCCGGCCAGCCCGGCCGAAATGGCGAAGACGGCGACGGTCAGGCCGGGGACGCCGAGCCCCGAGTGAACCGCCGCGCGTGGATTGGCGCCGACGATCCTCAGCTTCAGCCCGAACGCCGTGCGCGTCATCACCAGATGCACGATCACGATCGCCGCCAGCCCAAGCAGCAAGCCGCTGGTGATGGTCGTTTCGGACAGGCGCGGCAACCGGTCTTCCACCGGCAGCGTACGGGTCTGCGGCACGGTCGTGCTTGGGTCGCGAAACGCCAGCTTGACCAGCACATTGGCGAGCGAGGTGCCGAGGAACGTCATCATTAGCGTGGTGATGATCTCGTTGACGCCCTGATAGGCACGCAGCAGGGCCGGCACCAGCGACCAGATCATCGCCACCACCATGGCGATGAAGAACGAGCAGAACAGCGCCAGCCAGGCTGGCATGATCTGCACGAACACGGGAGCGCTGGCAGCCGCCGTCACCGCGCCAAGCAGGAACTGGCCGTCGCCGCCGAGATTCCACATGCCGGCGCGAAAGGCGACGATCAGGCCGGCGGCAAGAAACAGCAACGGCGCCATGCGCGTCAGTGTCTGCTGGATGCCGAGCGGCGAGAACAGTCCCTTCTCCAGCACGAAGCCATAATAGGCGAGCGGGTCGACGCCGACGGCAAGCAGGATGCAGCCGGCTATGACCAGCGCGATGAAGATCGGGCCGAGCGTCATCAGCAGCCGGTGCGCGATGTCGCGGCGCGTCACAGCCCCGCTCGTGGCATCGAGTGCGGTGGCACTGACCGTGGGTGCGGTGTCGATGCTCATGCGGCAAGTCCGATCATCAGGCGACCGACCTTCGTGCGGGCGTCGTCTACGTTCTCGACGGTGCCGACCAAAGCGCCGTTTGCGATGACGGCGATGCTGTCGCACATACCAAGCAATTCCTCGAGGTCGGTGGAGATCAGCAGCACGGCAAGGCCACGCGCCGCCGTGTCGCGAATGCGCTGGCGCGACGCCAATGTGTTGGCGAGATCGAGCCCATAGGTCGGCTTGTTGAAGATCACCACCTTGGCGCCTTCAGCCAGTTCCCGTGCCAGGAGCACCTTCTGGATGTTGCCGCCGGACAGCCGCGCGACGGGCGTCTTCAGGCTCGGCGTACGCACGTCATATTCGCGCACGAGCTGGGTGGCGCGCTTGTCGATCTCCGCGCGCTGCTCGACGCCGTTGCGCCAGAACGGGGCCGCGCCGACCTGCTTGAGGAAGAAGTTGATCGAGACCGGGAAGGTGCCGACAGTGCCCTCGCCCAGCCGGTCGTCGGTCAGGTAGCGAAGGCCGCGCCGGCGGCGCTCGCCGACGCTCAGCGTCTCGATGGCGGCGCCGTCCAGCCGCACCGAGCCGCTGGCGGCTGTACGCTGGCCGGCCAGCGCTTCCGCCAGCTGCTTCTGGCCGTTGCCGTCGATGCCGGCTATGCCCAGGATCTCGCCCGGGCGGATGTCGAAAGAGATCGACGACAGGCCCGGCGCATTGTCGGTCGGCGCGACCGCGAGATCCGCGACCTGAAGCAGCGGGGCCGTTCCGGCGCGGGCAGTGCGGACAGGACGCTCGACGGCTTCCGGATCATCCTTCTGCTTACCGAACATCAATTCCACGATCTCCGAGACGATCTCCTGTTCGCCCAGGGCGCGAAACCGCTCGGGCGGGATCTCTCCGACCTTGCGGCCAAGCTTCAGCACCGAGATGCGGTCGCCGAAGGCAGCCGCCTCCTTGAGCTTGTGGGTGATGAAGACGATCGCCAGGCCCTGCTCGACAAGGCGGCGCATCAGCGCGCCCAGTTCGTCGATACCTTTCGGCGTCAGCATGGAGGTGGACTCGTCAAGGATGAGCAGCCGGCTGTTGCGCAGCATCGCGCGCAGGATCTCGACCTGCTGCTGCTCACCGAGCGACAACTCCGATACCTTGGCTTGAAGCTTGACGGTGATGCCGAGCGTGCCGGTGATCTCGGCGACGCGCGCCGCCAGTTCCTCGGTCCTGGGGCGCTGCCACCACGGCCCGCCAAGCAGGAGGTTCTCCGCCACCGTCAGCGTCGGCACCAGCATCATGTGTTGGAATACGGTGCCAATGCCGAGTGCCAGCGCATGGCGCGGCGACGTGATCGGCGTCGGTTTGCCGTCGACCAGTATGCGTCCTTCGTCCGGCTGCTGCAGGCCGGACAACATGCCGATCAGTGTCGATTTTCCAGCGCCGTTCTCGCCCAGCAGCACATGCACTTCGCCCGGGCGGATCGACAGGTCGACGCTGTCATTGGCAACGATGCCGGGGAACCGTTTGGTCACGCCTTCAAGCGCGACGATGTCGCGCCCGGCAACGGACGATGAAGAAAAACCGCTCATGAAAGCCCAGCACCAAAAAAACGGGAATCGTCCGGAGGGGTGAACGGATCACCCCTCCGGCAGTTGACCGTGATCGCCTTACTGGGCGACGCTGGTCATCAGTGCCCTTACGGCGGCCGCGTCATAGACCGGCTCGACCTTGATCTTGCCGGAAATGACGTCCTCGCGCAGCGCCTGGATTTCCGTCCAGACATTGTCCGGGATCGCAGCGGTCTTCAGCAGCTTGACCGAGTCGTCCTTGAGGCCGATCGTATAGTGTTTGGTGCCGAACGTGTCGGCCTTCAGGTCGGCAATCATCGCCGCATAGACCGGCTCGATGTTCCACACCACCGACGACAGCAGGAAGCCCTTGTCGATCGGTGTCTTGTCGCCGATGACGTCGATAAAATAGACCTTGCCGCCATCGGCTGCCTTGGTCGTCTCGACCGCCTGCAGCATGCCGAAGCTCGAACCGTTGCCCTGGCCGAAGATGATGTCGGCACCGGATGCGATCACGCTTTCGGTGACGCGCTTGCCGCCGGCCGCGTCGCTGTAGGCGGCAGGGCCGATCACCGCATAGGTGATCTTGACGTCAGGGTTCTCCGCCTTCACGCCTTGTGCGAACGCCGCCGACTGCGAATTCCACGATGGCGGTTCGCCCGAGACGACGATGCCGACCGACTTGGAACGCGACACCTTGCCGGCGAGACGGCCGGCCAGATAGGCACCCTCGTGGCCGCTCAGCGTGTAGTCGGCGACGAGGCCCTTCTCCAGGCCGGCTGGCGTGTCGACGATCGCCACCGGAACTTTCAGTTCCTTGGCGATTTCGGGCGCCGAGGTGTTGTAGCCGCTGGCATGAGCGATCAGCAGGCTGGCGCCGTCGGAGGCAAGCTCCCGCAGGGTCGGACGAACGTCGCCATAGCCGAGGCCCTGCGCCACGACCACTTCGACGCCGGCGGCCTTGCCTGCCGCCTTGGCGGCGTCGATGCCTTGCTGGTTCCAGCCATAGTCCGTGCCTTCTTCGGGCGTCAGGATGGCGATCGACTTGACCTCGCCGGCAAGCGCGCCGCTCATCAAGACACCGGTCAATATAACTGCACTTACACTGCTCTTAAGAAGCTTTAACATGTTACCCTCTCTGTTGTTTCACCAATCAATATTCTTATTGTTATTGCGCGAAAGCGAGATAGACTGCCGAGGAAAAATTACATTGGAGCTCAGGCAAAGTGAAGATCCGTTATGCCCTTCCGGTGATGCTGGCGTTGTCGTCCTTCGCCAACGCGGTTGAGTTGCACCATGTCACCGTCCGCACCGGCACTGACGGGCTCGACATGGTTCCGTTGACGATTTCGAATGCGGGCAGCGAAGGCCTCTCCTGCAACGCCGACTTCGCCCACTGGTATTCAGCCGGGATCGCAACGATCGAGCCAGGCAAGAGCGCTCGCGTCGAGCTCTGGTTCGATGCGAAGACCGGCACGTTCACGATCCTCAACGACAAGCGCGAGAACCTGCCCGTCGAGCGGCTGTGGTGCGGTCTGGCGAGCCGAGCATATGCCACCCGCGTGCAGGTCACGCTCGACCGCACCGATGCGGCGAAAGGCGAGCGTGATGTGTCCTGCGCCATGGCGCAGGACAGCCTGGTCTGCCGGTAGGCGCTCATCGAGCTTTCCGTTCGAACACCGCGCACCTCTTATTCTTTTGTCAGGAATGCGTCGGTGAAAACGTCGTCCGCCGACAGAGCCGCCTTGAGCACGCCCTGGTCCGTCAGTGTCTTGAGGGTCTCCTCCCACTGCGTCTTCGTCATCCAGCCGAGACCGTGTTCCTTGGTGTCGGCGCTGCTGAACGTCGATGCGATGTCGGCGTTGATCTGCGCCAGCAGCACGTCCTTCTTGTCCGCATAGCCGGGCGCTGCCTTGGCCGTGATCTCGGCAGCTTCTTCCGGATGAGCCACGACATAGTCGAACGCCTCCCTGTATGCCTTGACGAAGCGGCGCACGACATCCGGCTTGTCCTTGATCATCGCTTGCGAAGTGAACAGGCCCGAGCCATAGGCTTTCCACCCATGGTCCGCCCCCATCATGATGCTGAGCGAGCCGGGGCCTCCGGCCTTAGCCTCCAGTTCGGGAACCTCGGCATCGATATAGCCGACGACCGTCTGAACCCGGCCAAGCAGCAGATAGCTTTCATAGGGAGGCGAGACGCTGTTCAGCGTCATGTCCTTTTCGGTCAGGCCGTTGGCGGCCAGGAAGCCCTTGAAGAAGATGTAGGTGGAGCCGGCCGGATGAATGCCGATGGTCAGCCCCTTGAGGTCGGACGGCTTGGTGAGCTTCAGCGTCTTGGCCAGCGAAATGATCCCCAGCGGCGAGTGCTGATTGACGGCCGCCAGCGCCACGACCGGGACATTCTGCGACCGTGCGACCGCAAGCGTGGGAAGATCGCCGAAGCCGAAATCCGCGTTCTCATTGCCCACCAGCCGCATTGCGTCCGGCGAGCCGGATCCCTTGCGGATCTCGGCCACATCGATGTCGTTCTTGGCGAAGAAGCCCTTTTCGTTGCCGACAAAGAACATGGCGTGATTGCCACGCACCACCCAGTCGAGCTGGACGTTGACCTTATCGGCCGCCAGAGCCGCGTTGGAGAAACCGAGTGCTGCGACAAACGCCGCCAAGGTAGCGGCCTTGATAAGTGAGCGTCTCAGCATTTTTTGTTCCCTTTTGTGACGTTGGTTGATCGAGCGGGCCTAGGACTGGCTGAATTTCGGCGCCCACGGCACCACGATGCGTTCGAGGATTTCGGCGGCGTAGTAGAAGGCGATGCCAAGCACGGAAACGAGCAGCAGCGCTGCGAAGACCAGCGCCGTGTCGAGCTGGGTCGAAGCGAACTGGATGACGTAGCCGAGACCGTCCGACGCCCCGGCGAACTCACCGACGATAGCGCCGATCACACTCAACGTGGCGGCGATCTTGGTCCCGGCCATCAGGTTCGGCAGCGAGTGCGGAACGCGGATCCTGAACAGGATCTGCGTCGGGCTGGCCCCGACCGAATTCATCAGCGACAGCAGCGAGCGGTCGACCGATTGCATGCCCGCCAGCATGGACAGCGTCACCGGGAAGAAGGCGATGACCAGGATCAGGCCGATCTTGGGCGCCAGCCCATAGCCGAACCAGAGAATGAAGATCGGCGCGAGAGCGACTTTCGGCACGTTCTGGAACAGCACAACCAGTGGATACAGCGCGCGTCCCAACCAGTCGAAGCGCACGATGACCAGCGCAATGGCAATGCCGACCACGACCGAGACCAGGAAGCCGAACAGGATCTCGCCCGCCGTCACCAGCGTCGCCTGCATCAGCGTGCCCCATTGCGCGACCAGCGACTTCGCGATCTCGGACGGAGCGGGAATGATGAAGGCGGATATGGCAAAGATCCGCACGGCGGCTTCCCACGCTACGATTGTCACCAGCAACAGGATGACCGCCGGCAGCCAACTGCCGGTCGCCGCACTCCAGCTGGAGGCGAGCCGCGGCTCGGGAAGGTCCGTGATGGGTTGGTCGCTCAAGACGCGCCTCCCGGCTGATGGCTGGAGCGCAGCATCGTTCGCAACTGGACCACCAGCCTGACGAACTCCGGATCTTCGGTGACCGACAGGTCGCGTGGATAAGGCAGCGCAATGTCGAGGCTCTCGGTGATCCGCCCCGGCTTGATCCCCAGCACGTGAACATGGCGCGACAGATGGATGGCCTCGTCCATGGAATGGGTGACGAGCACGATCGTCTTGCCGGTCCGCTGCCAGATTTCCAGCAGCGACTGACCCATGGAATCGCGGGTGATGGCATCGAGCGCGCCGAACGGTTCGTCCATCAACAGGACCGCCGGATCGAGCGCCAGGGCTCGTGCGATGGCGACCCGCTGCCGCATGCCACCAGACAGCTCGTTTGGCCGCTTGTGAGAGGAATCGCCCAGACCTACCAGCTCAAGCATCTCCTGCCCGCGCGCCCGCAATTCCGAGCGCGACAGCGACTTGTCGGCGATGCCGAGCAGCATCGAGGCATTGTCGACGGCGTTCTTCCACGGCAGCAGGTTGGCGTCCTGGAAGACGAGGCCGATCATCCGCTTGCGCGCTGCCTCGACCGGTGCGAGCCCGGCGATCGAAACGCTGCCCTGGGTCGGCTGCACCAGTCCGGCCAGCACCTTGAGCAAGGTGCTCTTGCCGCAGCCGGAAGGACCGATAAGGGAAACGAACGATCCCTTTGGCACCGAAAGATCGATGTTCCTGAGGATCAGCTGCCGGGCGATGACCACCGAAACGCCTTTGGCGGAGATCAGATCGTCATGGCGGATATGGGCCGGCCTGTCGCCGGCGGCTCGGATGGTTTCAATGCGCATCGCTTGTCGCCCCGCGCGCTGTTTTCTGCCGCACCCGCACCATCTGGATTGCGAGGGCGCCCTTCACACAAACAGCCGACCGGTGGAACTCCTCAAACCGGCTGGCCCTCTGCGCACCATATGACATTGGCTACTCCCGGCCTTCCAAGATGCGCCGCACCGAGACGAGCTTGCGCGCCCGTTCGGCCTGCAGCGCCTTTGTCTGCTCGGGCGTGTAGGCAAACATGCCCTCGCCCGACTTGATGCCGAACTTCGACGCAGCCGTCTTCTCCAGCACCATCGGCGCGACATCGTCGCGGTTGGAGAGATCGGCATTCAGGAAGGACGAGACGGACTTGTAGATATCCAGCCCCGCCATATCGAGCAGCGCCATCGGGCCGATGACGGCAATCTTGTAGCCGATGCCCCAGGATACGCAGGTGTCGAGATCTTCAGGTTCGATGACGCCGCGCTCGACAAGGTCGACAGCCTCGCGCAGCAGCGCATAGAGCACGCGGTTCTCGACGAAGCCCGGAACGTCCTTCTTCACCACCACCGGCAACAGTCCGATCGAGCGGATGAGGTCGCGGATCGTGGCCACGGTTTCAGGCGCGGTCTTTTCGCCGCCGATCACCTCGATCATCGGAATGATGTGCGGCGGGTTCGACCAGTGCATGCCGACCATCCGCTCGGGATGCGAGATATGCGCCTGCAGCTTGGTGATCGGGATGCCCGACGTGTCGGAAGCGACGATGACGGACGGGCCTATCAGCGGATCGATGTCACGATAGGTCTGCGCCTTGATGTCGATATTCTCGGGCACGTTCTCGATCACCAGTTCGGCGCCATCGACGGCCTCGGCGATCGTCTCGACGAAACGCACGCTGCCGGCGCCTGTCCCGGGCGCCTTGATGTCGAGACGATCGAGCACGCCGCCGGCGAGATCGAGCATGCCGCGGGCACGCTCGACCGACGCCTGTGAAACATCATACGCCGTGACATCGAGGCCGCCGCGCGAAAGCCGCGCGGCGATGCCTGGACCCATCGTTCCCAATCCGATGAGAGCGGCGCGCTTGATCATCATGCCGCCTTTGCGGGAGCAGCAGTGGTTGCCGCCTTGAAGGCCGGCCGGGCGGCGATCGCGGCCACCCAACGCTCCAGATCGGGCATCGACGGCCGGTCAATCTTGAAGTCGACGCAGCGCTTCAGGATCGGCGCGCAGGCGATGTCGGCAAGGGTCAGCTTGTCCAGCGCCAGGAAGTCCTTGCCGGCCAGGTGGCCATCGACGATCTTGAGTTGCGCGACAAGGTCCTTCACCTGTTCCTTGTATTCGGCGGTCTGTTCCTCGGGTGTGAGCTTGGCGCCCTTGAAGGCCGCCAGGTAGCCGGGATTGACCGCCGCCAGCAGGAAATCCATCCAGCGCTCGACCTCGGTCTTTTCCGCCGGCGTGGCGCCATTCAACTGTTCGTCACCGAATGCCGCGAGATAGCGCAGGATGGTGTTGGACTCCCAGATCACGGTGTCGCCGTCGACCAGCGTCGGCACCTTGGAGGTCGGGTTGAGCGCCTTGTATTCCGCCGTCTGGGTGTTCTCGAACTGGCGACCATAATCCTCGCGCTTGTAGGACGCCCCAAGCTCTTCGAGCATGAAGAGCACCTTCTGGACGTTGCCTGATGTCTGGCGGCCTAACAGCTTGTACATGTTGTCTCCTCGATTGTGTCCAAGGCCTACTTGCCGGCCGGGAGCGGCTTGTAGACGATGGCGTCCATTTCGATCTTGGTGTTGATGACGGCCTTTGCCTCGACGGTCGTGCGCGCCAGCACGGCATCGCCGATCCCTTCGAGGAAGGCCTTGTTGTAGCGGCCGAAATCGCGCGTATCCTCGAGATAGGTGGTGATCCGCACGACATCCGACAGCGTCGCGCCCTCATGCGCAATGACGCGCGCGATGGTCTTCAGCGTGGCCAGCGTTTCTTCCTCGATCGTGCCGCTGATCATGTTGTTGTTCTCGTCCTTCGGCACCTGGCCCGAGACGAAGATGAAATCGCCGGCACGCACCGCCGGATGAAACGGCAGGTTCGGGTTCTTGTTGCCGATGGCGTAATGGCTGGCGGATTTTCGCGTGCTGTCGCTCAATGCCTGCTCCTAGAGAACACTGGTTTCGATGATGTCGACGCCACGGATGCGATCGATCAGGTAGACGATGCCGCGGTCGTCGATGGTCACGTCGTTGGACGAGGAACGCTCCGCCCCCTCGGGCGCGTCGGGCACGAAATGGCCGACCTCCTTTGGCGCGAACGGGTCGGCGATGTCGACGAGGCGCAGCCCCTGCGCGAACCATGCAAACGGAATGATCGTGCCCTTGAACCGTTCGGAAGGCTGATGGCAGCCGGTCATCTGCGGCTGCGGTGAACCGTCCAGGTCGAGGCCCGGCACCTGGAAGGTCGAGATCGGCAACGGGTTGGTCTCGTCGGTGATGTCGTAGATCCAGGTGAAGGCCGGCGGTGATGGCCGAAGCTTGGCGACGTCCTCGTCCGCCACCACCATGATGTTGCGGCCCTTGAGCGGCTGTGGAATCGGCAAGCAGGTGTGGGTGGGATGCGGAAAGCTCGGGCTCGAATTGACGTGCGAGACCAGCTTCGGCTTGGTGATGTCCGAAATGTCGAGGATGAACAGGCCGTGATGCCAGTAGCTGACATAGAGCCGGTCGCCCATGCGCAAAGGATGGTGGCAACGCGGCGTGACATAGTCGTGCCAGGGGTATTCCTCGCCGCCACCGGTCCACTGGCCTGGTATCCACCAGCGTCCGACCTCGACCGGCTTTGTGGGATCGATCAGGTCGAGGATCATCACGATGTTGCCGACATAACCGTCGGCGGTCGGCGAGATGTAGACGTAACGGCCGTCGAAGTCGTAGCGGTGGACGCCCTTGCCGCCGGTTATCCATTTTGAGATCAGCTTGGGCTGTGCCGGCTTGGTTGTGTCGTAGAGTGCCAACCCGCCGCCGAAATCGGCCGGCCCGGCGTCGCCAAAGCGCTCGTGGTTGATGATCATCAGCCCGTCCTTGGCGCGCACCTTGTGCGAGTGCCAGCCGGGCGGAACATCGATCGTGGCTATCTTGCGCGGATTGCGCGGGTCGGAAATATCGACCAGCGTCGTGCCGCTCGGCGGCCGCATGTGGCCGATATAGAGGATGTTGCCGTCGACCCAGACCTGGCCGCCGCCTGGGCAGTCGACATGGCCGATCTGCTTGGTGTTGAACGCCGAAACCAAATGCATACGCCCTTGCTGCTGAAACGTCATTTCAATGTCCCCGCCGCCAATGGGGGCGGGGCAGTAGGATGGGAACTAGACGAGACGGAGCAGATCGCCGGCCTGGTTGCGGCCCCAGCGCTTGTAGAGGAGCAGCGCCTTCTGCGTCGGCGCATCGGTGGCGCCGAAGAAGATCACCGGCTCGCTCGACGAGCCGTTGACATGCTCGACCCAGGAACCGCCGGGTATGGCGATGGTGTCGAACTGGTTCCAGTCGTAACGCTTGCCGTCGATGATCGAATGGCCGTTGCCGCGGAACGGCGCCAAGAGCAGGCTGGCGGTCTCGCGCTGCGGCAAGGTCTTCTCGCCGGGGCGCAGCATCTGCACGTAGAAATTGATGGTGTGGAAGACGGGTCCGCCGGTCGTCGGATCGACATAGTCGATGACGATGCCTTCATGAGGGTCGCCGTCCCAATCCTTGTGGGCATCGAGGACCGCTTCCATCTTCTCCCAGCGGTAGACATACATCGGCGACGACAGGCCGCCGCCGCGCTTGTGATCGACGAAACGCGGCATCAGGCCGCCCTCGCCATAGATGCGCTGTGAGTAGTCGCTCGGATAGCGGGCGGTCTGCACCTTCTTCTCGACTTCCTTGCCATCGACCATCTCGGTGTATTTGTGGTCGAAATGGACGGCATGCAGCGTTTCGACCAGCGGCAGGTCGAGCACCGACAGGTTGACCGCCTGCTCACCGCCGACGGTGCCATGATTGTGCCAGGCGTCGTTGGGCGTCAGCACCATGTCGCCCGGGCCGAAGACCACGTCTTCGCCCTCGACGCCGGTGAAGTTGCCCTTGCCGGTCAGGCCGAAGCGGATGGCGCTCGGCGAGTGCTTGTGCGGCGGCATGATCTCGTCGGGATCGTTCAGGCGATAGGCAGTGTACATGGTGCTGACCGAGGCACGCTTGGGCGCAAGGCCGGGATTGACCAGGATCAGCGAACGGCGCTCGCTGTCGTCCATGGTCACCAGTTCGGCGGCGCGCTGCAGCAGCGGCTCGATGTCCGAATAGGACCACACGAAGGGAACGGCCTTCGACGTCGCCATCAGCTGCTTGATCTCGTCATGGTCGACGCCTTCCGACGTCGCCCAGAACGGAAACATGTTCTTAGCGTAGAGGGCGTCATAGAGGCCCTTGAGTGCTGCCTTCTTGTTGGTGAGCACATCGTTAGCTGGTTGCGCCAGGGACATATCGGACACCTCTCATCGCGAAGAAAATACTTATAACCAACTCAACCGTATTCGCATTGGTTTTGCTCGACAATACCCAAATTGCGAATTTTATAAGTTTTTGGTTGGGGTGCATTTTTGAGAGGCAAATGCCCAGAAATAGGCAGAAATAGCCTAGAAATGCACGAAATACAGCTCGCAATCAGGGCGTGAAACCACTTCGTCACGGCCATGCGGATGCACATGACAGTCCAACCAACGCAGTTTTTCAGTGTCAACCAAAAGACTTTGGTTGTATTCCGGCCGTCTTATCAGGCCGCCACGCTCTGTTGAGCGCGGCTGCGGATCAGATCCGCGGCCTTTTCAGCGATCATGATGACCGCCGCATTGATGTTGCCGCAGACGAGATCCGGCATCACCGAGGCGTCCACGACACGAAGTCCGGCAACGCCGCGCACCCGCAATTCCGGATCGACCACCGACCCCGCATCGACACCCATACGGCACGTGCCGGCCGGATGATGCACGGTGATCGACGTCTTGCGGATATGCTCGTCGATCTCTTCGTCGCTCTCACATTTCGGGCCGGGGAAGAATTCCGCGCCAACGAACGGGGCCATGGACGGCTGGCTGGCAAGGTTGCGCGCAACACGAAAGCCGGCGCGAAGCGACTGCCAGTCGCGCTGCGAGGACAGGAAGTTCTGATGGATCAGCGGAGCGGCGACCGGATCGCTCGACGCCAGCTTGACGCTGCCACGGCTCTCCGGCTGCACGGCGACGATACGGGTCGCAAAGCCGTCGGCGAACGGTGCCTTGAATGGCGACATGTAAGGCCATGCCCCAAGCGGTGCGGCGGTGAACAGCAATTGCACGTCCGGCAACGGCCGGCTTGCGTCGCTTTTCAGGAATGCCACGACGCCGCCAGGCACATCTCCCGAAAAGCCCTTTCCGGTGAGATAGGTCTTGACGAAATCCAGCCCGATACGATCGGCCCGCATCATCTTGAGAAACGGTCCCGGCTGTTTGCGCCGATACATCAGGATGACCGAAACATGGTCCTGCAAATTCTTGCCGACCTGCGCACGATCAACCTTGGTCTCGATGCCATGCGCCGCGAGCTCGCCGCTGTCGCCTATGCCTGACAGCATCATCAGCTGCGGCGTGTTGATGACGCCGCCGGCAAGCAGAACTTCGCGCCGCGCCAGAACTTCATGGCTCGCTCCGCCTCTGGTATAGGCAACGCCGGTTGCGCGCCCATTCTTCAGCAGGATCTTCGTCGCCATCGCGCCGGTCAGCACCTTGACATTGCGGCGGCGCATGGCGGGCCGCAGATAGGCGGTCGCGGTCGAGCAGCGCCGGCCGTTGGCAATTGTCATCTGCAGCCGGCCGAAGCCTTCCTGTATGGCGCCGTTATAGTCGTCGGTCTGCGGATATCCGGCATCACGGCTGGCCGTGGCGAAGGCATCGATCAGTTCGTCCTTGTAGCGGCAGAACTGGGTGTTCAGCGGTCCGCTGCCGCCGCGATACCGGCTTTCGCCCGCCTCCCAGCGCTCCTGCTTCTTGAAGTAGGGCAGCACCTTGTCGAACGACCAGTCCGTCAGGCCGCTTGCCGCCCAGCGATCGTAGTCGCCGCGATTGCCGCGCACATAAGCCATGGCGTTGGTGGAGGAAGAGCCGCCGATGACCTTGCCGCGCGCGCATTCGACCTTGCGCCCGCCGACATTGGCCTCGGGCTCGCAGAAATACATCCAGTCGTGGCGGCGTTCGGTCAGGATCTTGCCCCAGCCGAGCGGGATGTGGATCATCGGATCGCGGTCCCAATCCCCCGCCTCCAGCAGAAGCACCGACACGGCAGGGTCTTCGCTCAGCCGGTTCGCCAGCACGCAGCCGGCCGATCCCGCACCGACAATGACGTAGTCAAAGGTTTCGTCAGCCGGCATGCGTGATCCTCGGGAGAAAGACGGTCCGCCGCGATGGCAACCGTCGACATGGGCAGTCAACCATTGCGCAACTGGTGTTGTCAACCATTGCGTACAGTTGTAGATTGGTTGAATTGGTTGAGTGCCGTCGAACAGGTTTTCGTGTCACAATATGATGTCGGGACGTTGAGTCGGCGGTCTGCCGATCGGACAGGAGATTTGGTTTTGAGCGCATTCGAGCCGCAGGTCGGACCATCGGATCTCGACGACATCATCGCCGCGGTCCGCCAGTTGCAGCAGGGCGGCGGCAAGCTTCCGTCCGAGCGCGATCTTGCGGAACATCTGAGCGTCAAGCGCCATCAGCTTCGCAAGGCGCTTGAAGTGCTGCGCCTTTCGGGCGACCTCAAGCCGGCGCGCGCCAGGCGGGCGCCGACTGCCCTTCCGAGATATGGCGAGGAACTGGTCAGGGTAACCAATCCGATCGAGGTCCTGGAATTGCGCCTGATCATGGAGCCGGGCCTTGCCCGACTGGCGTCGCTGCGCGCCTCCTCTTTCGAGACGGCGCGGATCCTCGACGCGGCAACCACGCCTGAGAACGCCCCGTCGGGTGAGGTCGACTTCGCTTTCCATCTCGCGATCGTCGCCGCGGCCCGCAACCACCTTGCCGCGGAATTCTACAAGATGCTGCGCCAGGTCGGTGTCGATGCGCGGGTGAAGGTTGCGCGCACCGCGGCACCCACCTGCCCCAAGCGGATCGCCCACCGCGACGGCGAGCATCGCCTGATCGCCGAAGCGATCTCGCAGCGCGATCCCGAAGCGGCAGAGACCGCAATGCGCGCGCACCTTTTGTCCGTGCAGAGACAGATCATGGAACGGTCGAACGCCGGCGCCTTTGCCGCGTGATCGTATCACCTCTGACATCGAGCCTGTGCGGGGAATTTCAAATTGAAACGTCATTTCGACGTGCTGGTGACCGGCGCGGGATCCGCAGGCTCGGTTGTTGCCAGCCGGCTCAGTGAAGACCGGTCGTGCCAGGTCGGCCTCATCGAGGCCGGGGCGATGCCGGCCGATCCCGACATCGCCGATCCGCTGAAATGGACGATGCTCCAGGGCCGCGCCTATGACTGGAGCTACCAGACCGTGCCCCAGCCCTTCACTGCCGACCGCGTCCATGAATGGCCGCGCGGCAGGATAGTCGGCGGCTCGAGCTGCCTGCATGCAATGGCCTATGTGCGCGGCCATCCCGATGATTTCGAACCTTGGGCACAAGCCGGTGGCGAGCGCTGGTCCTATCGGGGGTTGTTGCCGGGCTTCATCCGCAGCGAAGCCTTCACCGCCTTCGATGCGCCGACACGCGGCAAGAGCGGCCCGCTGGACGTCTATCTGCCGGACGCCGAGGTCAGTCCGGTCGTGCGTGCCTACATCGCCGCCGGGCGATCCCTGGGCGCTCCCGCCCTGAGCGACCACAACGGCGGCGAACTGGTCGGCACCAGTCCCAATTCACTCAATATACGTGACGGCAAGCGCCTGAGCGTCGCCGACGCCTATCTGCCGCCGCGGGTCATGGCGCGGCCGAACCTGACCTTGCTCGCCGGCCACGAGGTCGAGCATCTGGTGCTGGACGGCCACAAGATCACGGGCGTGAGCGTGGTGTGCGGGGGTGAGACCGGAACACTCTCCGCCGACCGGATCGTTCTTTGCGCCGGCGCCGTATCCACGCCGCTCATCCTCATGCGGTCGGGCATTGGCTGTCCCGATACGCTGAAGCAGGCTGATATACGCTGCCTAGCCGATCGGGGCGATGTGGGCCGCAACCTGCAGGATCATCTGCTGGCTCTCGGAAATGTCTACAGCACGAAAAAGCCGGTGCCGCCCTCCCGCCTGCAGCACTCCGAATCGCTGATGTATCTGCACAGCGACGATCCGACCCGCTCTACGGGAAGTCCCGATATCGTGCTCGCCTGCGTCGTCGCCCCGTCCGCGGCCGAGGGCCTGAAGACCCCGCCCTATGGCTCCGCCTTTACCATCCTGTGCGGCGTCACCCATCCGACAAGCCGAGGGCGCATCACACCAAGCGGGCCGGGCCGCAACGATGCGCCGGTCATCGACCCACATTATCTCGAAACCGAACACGACCGCGCGACATTCAGGATGGCGTTGAAGCGGGCGCGCATGGTCGGCCATCATGCGGCTCTGGACGAATGGCGCGATATGGAGATCCTGCCAGGCGCCCCGGTTCAGTCCGATGCCGAACTCGATGCTTTCATTGCCAGGGCTGCTTCCACCCATCACCATCCGGCCGGCACGTGCCGGATGGGTCGTGACACTGAGGCCGTCGTCGATCCTGACTTGCGGCTGAACGGCTTCGACAATGCCTTTGTCGTCGACGCCTCGGTGATGCCGGCGATCCCGAGCGGACCGATCAATGCCGCGATCGTCGCCGTAGCCGAAACCTGGGCGGCGTCTTCACGGGCTACCCCGTCGTCAGCGTAACCGCGGCCGCGTCCGAC
Source organism: Mesorhizobium sp. M0848 (assembly GCF_040319805.1). Classification (NCBI taxonomy): domain Bacteria; kingdom Pseudomonadati; phylum Pseudomonadota; class Alphaproteobacteria; order Hyphomicrobiales; family Phyllobacteriaceae; genus Mesorhizobium; species Mesorhizobium sp. M0848. The sequence continues at coordinate 205,654 of NZ_JAMYOM010000010.1, forward strand.
AATTCCCCTGGGTTCCGAATGGCTCTGGTTCCCGGCGAATGTCAGCTATGGAGATGCGTCAGTTCAAACGCGGCTCCGTCCTGGACGCCGGCCATGCGCTGCTCGGCGGACCGGAACATGTCCGCGAACTCCACCTGGTTTTCGAACACCACGCCGCCGACCTTGACGGTCAGGGCATCCTCGGTCCCCTTTGGCGCGAAATAGACTTGCGCGATGCGCGCCTCGATACGCTGGCCGATTTCCCTGGCTTCTGCTTCGGTCGCGCCGGCGAGGAAAACCCCGAACATCGACGTCCCCATGCGTCCAACCAGGTCTTCCGCGCGCACCGACGATTGTATGGTCGAGGCTATGAGCCGCAAGGCTTGATCGCCCCATTCAAGACCAAAGCGCAGGTTGATGGACCGCAGATGCTCCGAATGGATAACCAGGAAGGCGCCCGATTTAGGCCCCGGCACCGACGGCCTTGCCGTTCTTTTTTCGACCATTGACGTGAAGACCGCTCCGTTCAGGCAGCCGGTCGTGGTGTCGAAGGTTGCCGACTTGTCGAGTTCCCGGCGATAGCGACGAAGCTCGATCTGTTTCAATCCAACGAACAGAAAAAGCGGAACACCAAGGACAACAGGCAACAGGATTGCCGTGATCATGCTGCGCCCAAATGGCGTCAGCGCCTCGGAGAACAGGAGCAGATAATTGAGGCCGACGGAAACGCCCAGGATTGCAGTGGTTCCCAGAAAGGTCAACAAAGCGACGCCTTTCCATGCCTGGTCGGTGGTGCTCGCCATAGTCTTTGTCACTGGCCGATCTCCTGTGGATGGGCTGGTATAGGGCCGGTGTGTTGCAATTTCAGTTTCAAGGAACCTTGCAATTTAATCGATTGCGCGATGACCCCATCAAGGCTGCGGACGAAATCGGCTTGCTCCCAATGCATGACCTCGGCTTTGGGAAAAGGACATGCAGAAAAACAAAGATCTAAGCTGCGCCCGTGGCGGTTAACAAACAAAACATCAGGGTTGAATGGCAGGCTATTGTGCCGGGCCGAATATGCCCATCTCAGCCTTTCTGGCTGTCGCCTCCGCCTTGCCGTAGATGCCGCTCGGCAGCGCCGTGGCCCAGCCGTTGGAGACAAGCCAGGCGCCAACATCCTGCTTGCCCAGCCTGCACGGTGCGGCGACGGCAAAACGCTCGACGTCCGGAGGTACGAAACAGTGCAGCCCGCGTCCCCTCAGCCAGGAATTGAAAACGGCGCGTGCGCGCAGGCCGCAAGGCCAGGTGACGTCATGAAACGAGCAGGAGCTGTCGAGATCGATGCCTCGCACTCCGCTGATGACCACCTTGCGGCCCATGGATTCGAACATCGCCGACGATGTGGCAACCGGGCGGTAGAGCAAGACCTCCCGCCAATCCCCAGGCATTGGCGTTTTCGGGGGCACGGCGAGACCGAGCTCGCTGAGTGGCGGACGGGGCTCGGTCCGTTCGATCTCAGCGGGATCAAGCCGTGGCGGAGCGATCAGGTCTTGAGCAACCTTGCGAGCCGGCTCCAGGCGTTGTGCGCCGGCTACCGGGGCAACCGGCCGGATAGGCTGCGTATCGTCAACATCCCGCGACGGGGCACGGACAGGCCGATCGACCGAAAGCAACGCCCCACCTTGAATGATCAGCAGTATCCCGGCCAGAAGCAGCAGGCTGCCGAGCCCGATCGCCTGACCGCTGCGGCCCAGCCTGCCCATCAGCGCGAACAGCTTCTCAAGGCTTCTCGCCGGTCAGAAACCCGACGTCGATTTTGCAACCAGCTTGAGCGCACCTTTTTCAATCCGATAGAACGGCATCGAGCGTTCGCTGGATCCGTCGGCCCGAAACCGGAACAGGCCGGTCGACCCGCGAAAGCCGTTTGGATTCTCGAGAACCTTTTTGCTGAAGCCATCAGGCCCGATCGCGCTGGCAATCCCTGCCGTCAGGGCAACCATGTCATAGGCATAGGCCACATTGACGTCAGCGGGATAGTTGTATGCCGTCCTGAATCGGTCGGCGATCGGCCCGGTTTCACTTGGATCGAGCGTGGCGATAAACGCCCCCTCGAAGAGCGGATCCATGGGGTGCTCCAGCCAACGGTTCGTTCCGACGACGGAGATGGTCTTTCCCGGAATGCCCTTCGATTTGAGGGCGGCAAGGACAGGCGACGGACTGCCATTGCCGCTGGCGACAATGACGGCGTCGGGGGCGTCCACGAGTGAGCCCATTTCGTCGACCGCCTTCGCGGCGCCGTCGCCGGCGGAATATCGGAGAGTGACCGCGAGCGCCGCGCCGTAGATGCTGAGGCTGTTTGCGACCCGCTTCTCCATGGCGCCGGCGTTTGTGCCATCCGCGACAAGCAGTACGAACTTCTTGCTGCCTTTCGCGGCTAGTCCCGCGGCGCCCGCGGCGGCGCTGTCCGCTTCGCCAAGGAGCACGGCATAAACCCCGGCGCCACCGGCGAAATTATCGGCGAGCGCCAGGACCGGTGGCCGCTTCGATCCAGACAGCGTGGCAATATGCTGGGCTGCCGTCAGTTCGGTCGGGCCGATCACGACCTTCGAGCCCGTCGTTATGGCCGTTATCGCCATTTTGCTGGCCAGTGCGCTGTCGCCTTTGGTGTCTTCTACCGTCAGCGTAAGCAATCCATTGCCAATATCCGTCATCGCCAGCTTGGCCGCATCCAGCATTTTCCTGCCGTTTTCGCCCGCTGTTCCGGAGCCGGACAACGGCAGCAGCATCGTGACTTTGGTCGAACCGGTGCCCAGCGACTGGGTCGCCTGGACGGGGCCGGCACCGGCGGCGCCATTCTGCCCGGCAGGCGCGGCAATCGCCGCCGGATCGAGCACTTCGGACACGCCGCCTTTCGACTGGCAGCCCGATAAGATCGCGGCGAGCGCCAAGGCGATTGCCCATGTCCGCGGACAGTGGACCTGTCGGCCAGCTTCCATGAATGCTCCACCCCTATGTGCCGCCGGATATTGTTCCCGGTCTGGTCTCCAACGCATGTTACGGCGGACTTGCAGTGCCGTCTGTAGTTCTTTTAGCCGCCGAAAAGCCTGCCTCTGAGCGTCCTGATCTGCCTTGCTTGCCCGGCACTTCGATAGTCGGCGCATTTCATGTATCGCGGCCCGGGCACGAACAGGCGGCGCACGCAAACGCCCTTTGCCCCCTTCCCCGGCCAGAATTGGGCAGCGGCTCCACCCTCACCGCCTGAAAAGGCGGAAAAGCCGAACGTCGCCACCGGCAACGGCCCGGTCACTTCAATCCCCTCCCTTGCCAGGATTGCCCGCGCACGCTGGCAGTAGCGGACGAAAGGGCCGAGAACCGGCTTTCATTGTGCCCGGCGCGATACTTCATGACGGTGGTGCACAGATCGCCCCCGGCCAGCCTGTTGGCCTGTGCAAGATATCTGACTCCCAGCGCGATGTTGGTCGCCGGCGCGCTCAGATCGTCCAGAGAACCTCGAAAGCCGAGCATCCTGGCCGTCGCCGGCATCACCTGCATCAGGCCGACTTCGCCGTCGGCGCCTTGCACGCCGGGATCGAAGCCGCTTTCGATCTCCATCACCGCATGCGCCAGCAGCGGCTCCAGGCCATGGATCGATGCCTGGCAGCTGGCAAATGCCTTGAATGTCTGCCGGGTCCACTCCGTGGCCGGATCACAGCGCACTGCCTGCTTCAGGCCGGACGAAAGCTGTTGTTTCACGGATGGTCGTTCCAGCCAGTTGGCACTGGCCGGCGTGACCGTTTGGACAAAGCCAAGCAACACGATCGCGCCCGCGACCGCCTTCAGGAAGGATCCGTCGGCTGTCATGATGGCCAACAGGCGTGGTTCGCCTAGCCGGTCAGTGCATGTACTCGACCATGCGATCGTGAAAACACTCGCATTTGTTGAGGGTGTCTTCGTCCTTGTAGTTCGTCTTGAGGTAGCCGTAAGCCATGCCGCAGGCGACCTTGGCTTCCGATGCCCAGACGAAGACGGGACGCGACGAGTTGATCCACTCCGAACTGTTGGCGGCGGCGACCGACTCGTCCATCAGCTTCACCACTTGCTGCTTCAGATCGACGATGTTGTCGTTCAGCACCAGGTTGGACGTCCCCACGACACGGCAATAATCGCCGGTCGGGCCATCGATGATGTCGGCGGCATACCCCGTCGACCCGACTGCCAGCAACAGCGTCGCAGCGGAAACCAGCAGTCTTGCAGAACGTTTCATGTTGAGCTCCCCTAGATATTAGCGATGTATAACATAGTCGCGTGGCCGTGCGCCATGGCGTTAAACCACGTTTGCAGTCGTCGTATGCTGGGTTACGCCATCGTCGTAGAGCAGCGTGATGGTGTTGGCAGCGGGCAGGTTCGTCAGCGTTGCCACGTCAATGAAATTGGCTCCGCCGGTTGTCCCATTCGCATCTACGCTGAGCGTGCCCGTCCCCGCATCGTAGTTCACGAAGTCACCGATATTAGCCCCTCCGGGTGCTGTGTCGAACAGCCCGGTCAGGTCGATCTTGTCGCCCTCGCCGCCATTGAAGTCAGTGATGAGATCCTTGATGTCGAGATGATCGAGCTTGAACGTGTCGGCGCCAGTGCCTCCGGTAAGCGTGTCTTGGCCCGCGCCACCGATGAGCAGGTCGTTGCCAGCACCTCCATCGAGCGTGTCGTTGCCAGCACCACCGTCAAGGAAGTCGTTGCCACCTCGCCCAATGATGATGTCATTGCCGCCATTGCCGTTAAGATGGTCGATGCCGGACGTTCCATAGATCTGGTCGGCCAGTGTGGCATCGCCATTCACCGTGATCCCGGGGTCGCCTGGATCATGCGAGAAGAAAGAGAAGCTCACTTTGCGCGCCTGGAAATTGCCGCCATCATTGTCGAAATAAGACAGGGTCCAGTTGTCGCCGACTGACGGCGGATGCGTGATCAGGTAGCTGGCAAGCGTTGTGGAGGTGGCATTGCCGCTGCCGTCCAGAAGGTAAATGTGGTCGTAGTCGACGGTCGCCTTCATCAAACCTGTGGTCGGATCGTAGAACCAGCTCTGCTCGAAAGTCCCAGGGCTGGTGTCATCTTCGACGATCGCGAAGCGATCCGAGCCAATTCTGATTTCGACTTGCACTTCCTGCTCACGATGCGAGCCCGCGCTGCTGTCTCCGTAGACACCCGGATTCCGTTCGCCCAAGGGAATAGGCGTGATGAAAGGCGACTCCTGGAAGTCGGTATAGACCACTACCGTCGAGTTGTGTGGATCAGCCAGGATTGCGCTGACCGTCGCTTGCGACAGGGAGAGCGTTGTGATCTGATCGTTGCCCGACGTAAGCGGACTGTTGCCATTGCCAATCTGCGACGTGTCGCTCGGCAGGCTAGTCGGCGGCACTTCGTGGATGCCGACCGTCTGCGCTATGTGAGTATGACCGTCATATACATCCAGCGACAGGTTGTTGTTGACCGTGTCAGTTTGCGATGCTGTTGGCCGATAAACCAGGTCGTCCAGCAAATCGATACCGCCGGACGGATTGTAGAGCACCGTGCCGGCTGTTAGGGCGACATAGGTCACGCCGTTGAAATAGAATGTGCCGGTGGGGATCGTTCCCGTGGCGGTGACAATGAGGTTATCCCCGTCCGCATCCGTCGGAATGGAAACCAGCAACGGATACCCATTCGGATAGCTAGGCGTGCTCAAGGTCTGCTGCGCCGGGTCGCTCGACATCCAGTTCTGGGTGTTCGCGACAACGGGTGCGTCATTGATGTCCGCCAGGTTGATGGTCAGCGTCGTCGTCGACAGGTCGCCGTCGCCGTCCTTGATGGTGTAGACGAACACGTCCGTGGTGTTGGCGCTGATGCTGTGGGTCGTCGACTGGTAGGTATAGGAGCCGTCGGCGTTGAGGTGCAAGGTGCCGTGCAGGCCGGCAATGTCGGTGTTAACACCGGTCGTCACCGCCGTCGTCGTATTGCCGCCCGCTGCCCGCACGCCGTCGATGGTTGCACCGTCGGCGCCGGCAACGTCATTGACCAGCACGCCCGCCGCCGCCGTCACGGTCAGCAGAGCGCCTTCGTTTACATTGCCAGTGTCGGCATGTGCCGTCGGAATGTCGTCGGTGACGTCGATGGTGATGGTGTTGGTGATCGTGTTGCCGTTGGCGTCGGTCGCCTGGTAGGTGAAGGTCTCGACATTGTTGACGGTGTTGGTGCCGTTGTTGGCATCGGCGCCGTCGACCGGCGTGGTCAGCGTGTAGCTGTAGGTGCCGTTGGCGTTGAAGGTCAGCGTGCCGTGCGTGCCGGTGCCGCTGCCCACCAGGGCGTAGGTGTAGGGGCCGGTGCCGCCCGACACATTGTCGACGACCGTTCCGGCGATGGTCTCGGCGGTGCTCGACGGGTTGCTGCCGATCGGCAGCGCCGCCTCGTTGACCGTCAGGTCGTCATTGGAGGCGGCAAGGCCGCTATCCGACAGGTTGATGGTCAAGGTCGTCGTCGACAGGTCGCCGTCGCCGTCCATGATGGTGTAGACGAAGGTCTCCGTCGCGCCGGCCGGCGGGACCACGTTGGGCAGGCCGTCATAGCTGTAGCTGCCGTTGGCGTTCAGTGTCAGCGTGCCGTAAGTGCCGGGAATGCCGGCGCCAAGCCCGCCGCTCACAGGAACCGCGGTGTTGCTCCCGGCGGCCACGCCGACAACCCCGCCGCCCGCCGCCGCGCCGTCGGCGCCGAACACGTCGTCCGTGCCGTCCGTCAGCACGTTGCCGCTCACGATGCCGCCCTCGACAACGCTGTTGGTGTCGGCATGTGCCGTCGGAATGTCGTCGGTGACGTCGATGGTGATGGTGTTGGTGATCGTGTTGCCGTTGGCGTCGGTCGCCT